>JBJKSS010000345.1:0-16216 GCA_046703745.1 Spirochaetota bacterium | reverse complement strand
ATGGACATAGAGCTGCCGACCGACAGCACAACTGACAAAGCTAAGATCAACCGCTATGTACTCTCCGGTGATCTGTTGGCCGGGCGTGTTACTACAACCATCCATAACGACAACTCAAGAGTTGTCGGGAGATTCTGGTATCATCTCGATCATTTGAACTCGACGAAGTGTGTGACAAAAACAGATGGAACGCTCGAAGTCAAATATGAATACAGGGCGTTTGGTGAACAATTGAAGAGGATGGATCAAGCAGGCAATGATCCAGGGGATAAGGCAAAGTACAGCTATGGCGGGAAAGAGTTAGACGATGAGACTAACCTTTATTATTTCAATGCGAGGTACTATGATGCGACGATTGGGAGGTTTATCAATGTTGACCCGGTGCAGGATGGAGTAAATTGGTATATTTATTGTAATGATAACCCATTAATTTTAAAAGATCCAACGGGATTAGGAGTCGAAGATATTATTAATGGTGCAAAAGCTGTTGGTAATTGGATATTAGGAAAAATTGAACAAATTTTAGATCATAAAATGCAACGCGATATAGCTGTTACGGAAGCAATTTCAACTGTCGCAGATCCCATTACGGGAGCATTAATGGCAATGCCGAAACCATGTCCAAAGGTAGCTGGGGAAGTAGTAACAGTAGCAGGGGAAGAATTTAAAGTAATTTCTGAAGAACTTAAAGTAATCAGTGAAGAATCAAAAGTAGTTAGTGAAGAGACAAAGATTATTTCGGAAACAAGTAAAACTTATCAGTCTTACACAAAGCCTAATCTTAATACTGGAGAAGTATATAGTGGTAAGACAAGCGGTTATGGTAGTCCAATGGAAAATGTAGCTAAACGAGACGTTAATCATCATATGAATGATAAAGGTTTTGGTCCAGCTCAATTAGACAAATCATCTACAAATCCAGATGCTATTAGGGGAAGAGAACAACAATTAATTGATTTAAATGGCGGAGCAAAATCTAAAGGTGGTACCTCTGGTAATGCTATAAATGGAATTAGTGATAAAAACCCAAATAAAGATAAATATATTGAAGCCGCAAATAATGAATTTAAGAATTAATTTTGGAGAATTTTATGAAGAGAATAAAAGTTAAATTAGGAGATGTTTTTCAGATAAATTTACCAAATGGAAAATATGCATATGGAAGAGTATATAAGGACGCTACTGTTGGAATTTATAATAAAATTACTGATAAGCCACTAAATCCTCCGATAGGATTCAGAGATTTCATGTTTTTTGTTGGGTTATATTCAGATATTCTTAAAAAAGGAAAATGGGAAATCATTGGTAATGATCCATTTCTTAATGAAGAAGAAGCATGGCCTCCCAAAAAATTTATTTATGATGTAATAAATAAAGCATATTCTATATATTTTAGGGGGCAAATAATTCCTGCTAATAAAGAAGAATGTGTTGGTTTAGAATCAGCTTCCGTTTGGGATTTGCATCATGTTATTGATAGAATAATGGGTGATAATAAATGGACCAAAACTTGTGAATAGGAATAAAAACCGAAAAAGATGAAATAGGCTGGTGCTTTGACGCATACCTTGAGGAAGTGAAGGAGTGAGAGAATAGAGGCGTGCCCAAGAGAAAATTTCAGGAGTTTTTTCTCTCTGCGTTCTCTTGCGTCCTCTAGTGCCGAATTAATTCGGCACGGGCGGTTAAAAAAGGGGCCGGGAACACTAAGAATTTGCTTTGAGATGACAATCTCAATTAAATCTGGTAAAAATAAAAAAAATAATTTATAATATTAACCAATTTTGCGGCTAGCGGTAAAACTGCTGCTATATTGACAGGAGCTGGATATGAATATTGGTTTATTGAACGGTCCGAACCTTAATATACTGGGCAGAAGGGAGCCGGGGGTTTACGGCAGCTTCACCCTTGATGATATTTATAACAAACTTGTCGAAAAGGCCGGGAAGAATAACGAAATAATCGCCTTTCAGTCCAACATTGAGGGCGAGCTTATCAATTTTATTCATCTTGCAGCCGAGAAAAACATCGAGTATATTATTTTCAATCCCGGTGCCTATACACATACTTCGATTGCACTGAGGGACGCGATCGCGGGCGTTAATGCAAAGGTCATAGAGGTTCATATATCGAATGTATACAAAAGGGAAGAGTTCAGGCACAGGAGCCTCATTGCGCCGGTATGCATCGGCCAGATTTCAGGCTTCGGCATGTCATCCTACTTCATGGCATTATATTATATTTTGAACGAGAGCGAAAAAACGGACGGTAAAAATGGAAAATAAAAATATTGCCTATCTTGGGCCGAAGGCTAGTTTTTGCCACGAAGCGGCGTTGAAGTATTTTGGAAACACCAATAATTTCATTTCATCTGACAAGATCGAGGATATTTTCAGGAAGGTTATCCATGGTGATGCGGAATACGGCGTTGTCCCCGCGGAGAATTCCATAGGCGGCATCATCCCGGACACGCTTGATCTTTTCATACAGACCGATCTTAAAATCTATGACGAGATCGCCATCGAAATAAAGCAGAACCTTCTTTCAAAAACGACAAGGGAAAACATCAGGCGCATTTACACGCACCAGCAGTCCTTCTACCAGTGCACCAGGTATATATTTGAAAACTTTCCGAAGGCTGAGTTTGTCGAGTCGAATTCAAATTCAAAAGCTGCGATACAGGCAAGCAATGACCCTGAGTCCGCCAGCATAGGTCCCAAACTCTGCGCCGTGGAATACGGCCTGAATATTCTTGAAGAAAACATCAGCGATTACAAGCACAACGAGACGAAATTTTATGTTATCTCGAAAAATACGCAAGGCATCTTCAAAAAAAAGTCCCTGGTAATTTTCAGTGTTCCCAATAAATCCGGCAGTCTTTTCGATGTCCTGAAGGTAATCAAGAAAAACAGGATCAACATGACACGCATTGAGTCCAGGCCCTCGAAAATCAAGAAATGGGAATACATATTTATTGTTGAGTTTGAAAATTCAGGTGATGAAGGTAAAAACAATAAACTGCTTGATAAGCTCGAAAAGATATGTAAGTATTTTGATTACCTTGGGAGCTATTGAACCGTCATTATGTTTGATAAACTTCTGCTTGCTTCTGCTTCTCCGCGCAGGATGGACCTTCTTACCGAATGCAAAATCCCGTTCGATTCCGTTAATCATGAATTCGATGAGGATTCTGCCGATGAAAAAAATCCGGTCAGACTTTCCGAAATCCTTGCAAGCGGCAAGGCGCATTCCATAGCAGGGAAAGCGGTGTACCACGACAAATTGGTGCTCGGGGTCGATACGATTGTCGCCCATAACAATGAAGTTCTCGGCAAGCCTGAGAATGCAGCTGAGGCTGAAAGGTTTATCAGGCTTTTGTCAGGCAAGACTCACAGGGTAATTTCAGGAATTTCCCTGGTAAACCGGTCCAACTCCATCAATATCACCCGTCATTCCGTTTCCAGGGTCAGCTTCATTAAATTTAATGAAAAATTCATTAAATATTATCTTGACAATAATCTCTGGCCGGGTTATGCTGGCGGCTACGCGATTCAGGGCATTTTCGGCATGTTTGCCGGGAAAATAAAAGGCTCGTATTCAAATATCGTCGGATTACCAGTTGATGTTTTGTATAAAATGCTTAAAGACATCAATTTTAAATTTGTATGGTGATCCCAAAAACTTGAAGATACCACTAAAAAACCATAATTTATCCAATAGTAGAATTGGCTATAATATTAAATTCATAAATTTATTTTTAGCCGGTTTTTTAGTGGTATCTTTAACAATAAACAGGAGGACAATTTGTCAGTTGTTACAATGAAAAGTTTACTTGAATCCGGTGTTCATTTCGGCCATCAAACAAGAAGATGGGATCCGAAAATGTCGAGATACATTTTTTCAGAAAGAAACGGGATTCATATCATCGATCTTCAGAAAACGATCGTTGAAATCAAAAAGGCCTATGATGCTGTCAGAAAAAACGTTCTTGACGGCAAATCGGTTTTGTTTGTCGGTACTAAAAAGCAGGCCCGTGCCGCAATAAAAAGGGAAGCAGAAAAATGCGGTCAGTTTTATGTGAATAACAGGTGGCTCGGCGGCATGCTCACAAATTATGCGACAATCAAAAAGTCGATAATCAGGCTGAAAAAAATCGAAAAAATGGAAGTTGACGGGACGTTTGATTCGATTGTCAAAAAGGAAAAAATCGGCCTTTTAAAGGAAAAACAGAAGCTTGAAGAAAACCTCGGCGGTATCAAGAACATGGACAATCTTCCAGGGATAATCTTCATTGTAGTTTCCAAAAGGGAAGCCATTGCCGTAACCGAAGCCAGAAAGCTCAAGATACCGATCGTGGCCGTTGTGGATACAAACTGCAATCCCGATGAGGTTGATTATCCGATCCCCGGCAATGATGATGCGATAAGGGCCATTGATTTATTCTGCTCGATCATATCAAATGCCTGCATAGATGCCAATAATGAAGCCGGTACATCAATAATCGGTGAGGAAGAAGAAAACGCCGATAGTGAGGAAGCTGTCGCTGCTGCTGACGAACCAGTTAAAAAGGGCGAAGAAATAAATGAAGAAGCCGTTGAAGATGACGGTGAAGTAATATACGACTCGGAAGATTCGGGAAAATAATATAAAAACGGAGGTTTAAAAAATGGCAGTATCAATGGAAGATGTTAAAAAATTGAGGGAATTTACAAAAGCTGGCATGATGGACTGCAAGAATGCCCTTGAAAAAGCCGGCGGGAATTATGATGAAGCCTTGAAGATATTGAAGGAAAAGGGCCTCGCAGATGCAAAGAAAAGGTCAGACAGGGAAACAAAGGAAGGCGGGGTTTACATCAAAGCTTCCGATAAACGCGTTGTAATAATACAGATCGGATGCGAGACCGATTTTGTTTCCAAAAATGAAATATATGTCAAGGCAAAGGATGGCATTCTTGAAAAAATGATGTCCACAGGCAATGCCGATGTAAAATCGTATGACAGCGAAATACAGGAAGTGGTTTCCGTAATAAAGGAAAATATCGAATTCAAGAATGCAAGGGTTATCGATCTCAAGGATAATCAGTGTGTATTCACCTATATCCACGGCAATAACAGGATCGGCGTGGCCGTTGTATTCGAATTGAGTGACCTAAAGCTTAAGGACAATGAGAAATTCAGGGAATACGCAAACAATATCTGTCTGCACATAACAGCAAATTCTCCCTTTTTTATCAAAAAGGATGATATACCTGCAAATGAAGTTGCAGAACAGAAGGAAATCTTCACCAAACAGATGGAAGGCTCCGGAAAACCTGCCAATATTGTAGAGAGTATTGTAAACGGCAAGCTGTCAAAGCATTTTCAGGAAGTTTGCCTTATGGATCAGAAATATGTCAAGGATGACAAGCTTACAATTGAAAAGTACACGGAAAGTGTTGCAAAAGAGCTCAATGCCGGTATAAAAATAGCTGATTTTGTAAGATATGTAATCGGGATTTAAATTTGAAAAACAAAAGGTTTTTAATAAAACTCTCGGGAGAATTCTTGAAGGGTGAGAGCCCTTCAAATTTATCCTGGGAATTCATCGATTTTTTCTCAAAGAAAGTGGCGGGCCGGACAGCAAAGGGGTATTGCTTCGGATTTGTAATCGGCGGGGGCAATATTTTCAGGGGGGCTTCGGGAAACATAAAAGGTTATGACAGGCTCCTCGGCGACAATATCGGCATGATGTCGACCGTTATTAACGGCCTTGCACTTGCAGAGCGGCTCCGGGCCAACGGTGTTAAAACCCTGATACAGTCAGGCATCAGGATAGACGGAGTTGCAGGATTATTCAACGCCGATGATGTTGAAAATGCCTTTAGAAACAAACAGGCGGTTATATTCTGCGGCGGTCTGGGCAATCCCTATTTTTCAACAGACACAACGTCCGTTGTAAGGGCCCTGCAAATAAAGGCTGAATATGTTTTTAAAATGACTAAAGTAGACGGCATTTACGACAGGGATCCGGCGCTTTTTAATGATGCCAAAAAGTTTGACAGGATTACCTTTGACGAGATAATTTCCCTCAACCTCGGTATTATGGATCTTACGAGCATTTTATTGATGAAAAAAAACAGGCTTAAGCTCATGGTTTTTAATATGAATGACCTGTCCAACCTTGAAAAGGCATGCGCCGGTAAAAAAGTCGGCACCATTGCCGGTGAATAAGCGTAACTTAAATGTAAAAAAGAATTTTATTTTGATTTAAAAGTGTTAAAGATTTATTAGTAATTTATCGTTTGCCCTTTTTTTAATTTTTTAATATAATGATTATGAAAGACCGGAAGAGTAAAAAAAAAATTAATTCTTTAATTGCAAAGGAGTAGTTATGGTTAAAGAGATTAAGGATAGTCTTGAAAAAAAAGTTAAAAAATCGATCGAATCATTCATTGATAATTTGAAGAAAATAAGAACGGGCAGGGCATCGACTGCTGTACTTGAAAACATAATGGTAGAGTATTACGGCAATGAAACCCCCTTAAATCAGGTCGCTTCACTGACGGTGCCGGAAGCAAGAATGATAGTTATACAGCCCTGGGACAAATCTGCCATAAAGGCAATTGAAAGGGCAATACAAAAGGCCGAGCTGGGATTCAATCCTTCAAGTGACGGCAATGTTATAAGGGTTGTAATACCTGCATTGACGGAAGAAACCAGGAAAGAGCTCGTTAAGGAAGCAAAAAATATGGCTGAACAATCCAGGGTCGCCGTCCGAAATTTGAGACGTGATGCCAATGAGCATTTGAAGAAAGCACTGAAGGATCATGAAATAACGGAAGATGAAGAAAAACACGGCCTTGATGACATACAGAAGATTACGGACAACAATATTAAGGAAATTGATGGTATTCTTTCCAGGAAAGAAAAAGAAATAATGGAAATATAAAACGGAAAGAAGATAAATAACAGATGAATAAATTGAATCATGTTGCCTTCATAATGGACGGCAACGGCAGATGGGCCAGGGAAAAAGGGCTTCCCCGCAATGAGGGACACAGGGCCGGGGTGCAAAAAGCCAAAGAAATTGTACTGGCCGTAAAAAAACTGGGTATACCTTTCGTATCAATGTATACTTTTTCCAAGGAAAACTGGAAAAGGCCCAAGACTGAAGTATCATTCCTGATGAATTTGATAGTGTTTCACCTGGAAAGGGAATTCGATTTTTATATAAAAAACAGGATCAGGATAATACACATAGGCGACAGGAACGGGCTCCCGAAAAAAATTCTGAAGGCGATCGACAGGGTTGAAGAGGATACCAGGGATTATGGTAATCCCACTCTTCTTTTGAATTTGAATTATTCCGGGAGATACGATATCATCCAGGCGGTTAATTCCCTGCTCTCGGCAAAGGTGGACAGCATTGATGAAGAAAGCTTCGGCAGGTATCTCTTGACATCCGGATATCCCGATCCCGACCTGATAATCAGGACAAGTGGAGAATTCAGGATAAGTAATTATTATCTCTGGCAGTCCGGTTATTCCGAGTTTTTTATAACAGACAAGTTCTGGCCCGATTTTTCGGAAAAAGATTTTAATGAGATAATTGAAAATTATTATAACAGGGACAGACGTTTTGGCGGTGTAAAGAATGAGTAATTTTTTAAGCAGACTGATATTGACACTTGTGGCAATCCCCGGCATTTTATTCGCGTTATTCTGGCCACAGAGCTCGCATATACTGTTGATTGTTTTGTACGGTACTTTCATTACGGTCATAGGCAGCCTGGAATTCGGAAATTTGATAAATAAAAAGGGCATAAAAACAAAAGGCATAGTACTGGCCATCTATAATACGTCTATATTTTTGTTTTCATATTTTTATGTCAATAATTTTTTCAACATACGTTCATACAGGTTAACCCTGATCCTCTTTTTTTTATACCTTGTAATCGGGATTTCATTCATATTTGCGCGCGACATATTTAAAAAGGATCTGTCGCTGTCATTTGAAAAATCCGCATTTTATATACTGGGCATTTTATATATCGGCCTCCCGTCGTTCCTTGTTCCGTTTATCCTGAACATCGACTATAATCCGGCTGCCCCGGTGCCTCTTTTTTACAATATTAATTCCAGCGGTACGCTTACCGGCTCATTGTTCGGTTTGCTGCTTCTTACTGAAGTTTTTGTAAGCGATATTTTTTCGTATGTTTTCGGAATGGCATTCGGGAGGAACAACAAGATCAACCTCGAAGCGAGCCCGAAAAAATCATGGGCCGGTTATATTGGCGGTTACATTACACTTTTCGCATTCATCACGATTTATTATCTCTTGATGGACTGGGGCCTGCATCTTATTACAAATCCCTGGTGGTTTTATTATTCGCTTACTTTAATAACCGGGCTGATAGTTCCTGTGGGCGATCTTGTGGAATCCGTTTTCAAACGTTCGGCCCAGGTTAAGGATTCCGGCAGCATAATCATGGGCCGGGGCGGCATACTTGATTCTGCTGACACGGCGCTGTTTTATATTCCCGTTTATTTTATAATCCTTCAAATTTATTTTGCATTGATAAAATAAAGAACAGGCGATGAAAAAAAATCTGTCAATACTCGGCGTTACCGGCTCTATCGGCAAATCCGCTTTAAAAATCCACGAACACTTTATGGATGAAACAAATCTGGTTGCCATGACCGCAAATAAGAATATCAAATCATTGCTGCCCCTGATTGACAGATATAAACCTGTTTATGCGGTAATCACAAATCGTGATGAGATGCTCAAGCATTTCGGCAAGAGCGAGGTCGAATATAACGGAGTAAAGATTTATTCCGGTCATGAGGGTATAAGCAGGGTCTGTTCTGACAAATCGAATGACATAATAATTAATGGTATATCCGGCAAGGCGGGTCTCATCCCTTCGATTGAAACCGTAAAATCCGGCATAGATCTCGCACTGGCCAACAAGGAGAGCATCGTATGCGCGGGCCCGCTCTTGAAAGATATTTCTAAAAGGACAGGGGCCAAAATCATCCCGGTGGATTCCGAGCATTCGGCGGTGTTTAACCTTTTGTTAAACAGGCAGCAGTCGGAAATAAAATGCATTTATCTGACAGCGTCCGGCGGGCCGTTTTTGAGGCTTGAAAAATCGAAGTGGGACAAAATAACGATTGAAGATGCATTGAAGCACCCGACATGGAAGATGGGCAACAAGATCACGATTGATTCTGCAACAATGGCCAACAAGGGGCTGGAGGTAATCGAGGCACACTATTTATTCGACCTGGATTATTCCAGGATCAACGTGCTTGTTCATCCGCAGTCGCTGATTCATTCTCTTGTTGAAACGATTGACTGTGAGCTTTATGCTCAGCTGGGCCCCAATGACATGTCGATCCCCATCCAGAACGCGGTTTTTTATCCCGAGATAAAAACCAACCTGTACAACAAATTTGATTTTACAAAACACCTGTCGCTTGATATAATGCCGGTTGATCTTGAAAAATTCAAAATGCTGAAAATTGCCTATCAATGCGGGATCAGGGGCAACGGGCATACATGTTTTTATAATTTTATCAATGAACTGCTGGTTCATCTTTTTTTGCAGAATAAAATTTCGTTTCTGGATATTGAAAAATATACAGAGGCCTGCATCGGGGAATTTGACAGGACTCACCTGGCCGGGCATGACGGACATTTGAGCCTTGATGAAATATCTGCGATAGAGAATTATTCCGAAAGAATCATAAAAAATGTCATAAAGGATTGAAATATGGATATTTTGCTGCAGATTATTATAGCGGCCTTCGGGTTCAGCTTGATGGTGTTTGTCCATGAATTCGGCCACTTCATCATTGCGGTTTTTTTCAAGATCAAGGTTGAAAAATTTTCCATCGGCATGGGGCCGGCGGTCTGGGGATTCAAAAAAGGTGAAACCTATTTCCAGATCGGCGCCGTACCGTTCGGCGGATTCTGCAAATTCAAGGGAGACGAGATTACCGATGATTTCAAGGTGACAAAAGACCCGGACAGCTTTTACAGCGTGCCGCCTTACAAGAGGCTCATAGTCGCCCTGTTCGGCCCGTTCATGAATTATCTTTTTGCAATCGTATTGCTGATCGTCCTTGCGATGGGAGCCCACAAGGAATATTATGAACCCACAAAAATAATACTGGCAGATGATCTTCAAAAGCAGAAAACCGAAACACCCGCCAAAAAAGCGGGATTCATGACAGGTGACACGATTTTGAAAATAGACGGCAAGGATGTTTCCACATTCAACGATATGGTGAAGATGATAAGCATAAGCAAGGGGCCTCATGAGCTAACCATTCTGCGGAACGGCAAGGTGATGACAAAAGAGGTTACACCTCAATGGAACCCTTCGGAGATGAGATATATAATCGGATTTGCAAGCTATATCGAACCTGTGATAAAAAATGACAAGGACTGTGTTTTACAGCATGTACTGGGCCTTCAGGACGGAGACAGGATCATCGGCATCGACAATGATTACAATGATATTACTGCCGACAAAATCGATGCTGTTTTTTCCGAATATTTCGGTGAGGATAAAAAGATAGTGCTGCATGTTCAGCGAGGCGCAGCTCTTGTCGACATCCCGGTTGTTTTCAACGAACTCAACCACCAGGTCAGCGAGAAAGATCTTTATCTTGTGTATGATTCCCCATGGAGAATGATAAAGGCGAAAAATTTGTTCAGTGCTACTGAGGAAAGCATCAGCAGCAGTACTGAAATAATAAGGATGACCGCTTTCGGCCTTTATGCAATGATATTTTTGCCGAAGAAGCATTTTGAAAAACAGGTCGGCGGGGTCGTACTGATAGGTCATCTGATAGGCAAGACAACTATTGAAGCATTCAAGGTAAGCATTTACGAGGGCCTGAGGAGTTTTTTCTCGATAATAGCCCTGATTTCCCTGGCGCTTGCCTTTTTCAACCTGCTGCCGATCCCTGCGCTTGACGGCGGGCACATACTCATGAGCCTTATTGAAATCATAATCCGCAGGCAGATCAACATAAAATTTCAATATATAATCAATATGATTTTTTTTGTTTTACTGATGGGGCTCGCCCTGCTGTTTGTGTACCTAGACATATCGAGGCTGTCAGGGCATTAAATATGCGTAATAAATATTGACTTATGATATTTCCTTTAATATACTGATTATATGAATTTATTATTCGTAAAGCTTGATAAAAATTATATAAATGAACTGTCAAAACTTCTCGTCCCGGCCGGCATTGAATTCAAGGTAATAAATTCCTATCTCGACGCGGTCGGCATGATCGATAAGGATAAATTCAGCCTGATACTTCAGGATATCGATTTTAATTCCGACAAAAAGGACGATATATCTTCCGAAAAGCTGATCAAATTCATCAGGAGCAAAAATGAAAACTGCTCCAATGTTGTCATTTTGACAGATGAAAAAGATGAAACACAGCTGACCGACTATATTTTCAACGGTGTGTTGGGCATCATTTTCAAGTCAAATAAAAATATCGAGCTTGCCAAACAGTTTTGCTTTATTCTTAAAACAATACCGGAATTTAAAAGCGGCAACAAGAGAAAATTTGTGAGGGTAAAACCCGACGCGGATGAGAATGCTTTTGTCAATTTTTTCATTCCGTCCAGGGGGATCGCACACAGGGCAAAGATTGCAGATTTATCGATAAAGGGGCTTACTTTCGGAGGAGAGGGCCGTGATATCCCTGAATTTATCAGAAACGGCGATTTGTTTGAAAATATCGAGCTTTTCATCAACAACCGGGTTGTAATGATCAACGGCACCCTGATGACAAGGGGCAACAGCACTTTATTGATGTTTGAAAATGTTTCTGAGCAATCCGAAAAACTTCTCTGCAAGTATGTTGCCGACAAGATCGTCAGCATCAAATAATACCCGCCTCACGGGATTTCGTGGTGCAAATCTGTAAAAAATCTTGAAAACTAAATATTGACAAATGGGCGAAAAAATAATATATATCAAACACAATTTGATCGTTCCTCTGTAGCTCAGCTGGCAGAGCGGGTGGCTGTTAACCACTAGGTCGGCGGTTCGAACCCGTCCGGAGGAGATAGAATTAAATCCCGATGAACAATCGGGATTTTTTTTTAAATAATTTAAAAGTTATGTTTTACGTTTATATACTCAAATCAGAAATAAATAATCGCTATTACATATGTCAGACGATTGACCTTGATTCTGCGTTTACACCAACATAATTTTCATGGTGAATTAATTACAGGTTGATGTTCAGGTCATCGATGTTGCTCAGGACCGTTTTTTTGAAATCATTGATCAGATTTTTAACGAAATCCTTGAGTCCCGAAACTTCGCTGAAAAATTCATCTGTGTTGATCACCTCTTCGTTTTTTTCGATATTGATTGTTTTTGTATATTTTTTTATGTTGTCTATTTCTGAAGTAATGGATTTTGCATATCCCTTGATCGCCTCGGACAGTTTTGCTATCTCCTTTGATATGACTGCGAATCCCTTGCCGTGCTCGCCGCTTCTCGCCGACTCGATGGCCGCATTTATGCTGATCAAATGGATCCTTATCGATATTTCATCGATGAAGCTGGAATTTTCCGACATGGTGATGAGGCTTTCGGATGTATATTTGATTATCGTTTCATAATCCTTCATGTTTGATTTAATCTTTGATATGACCGCTTCCGATGACGAGTCGAATTTTTCAAAAACCGACATGCTGTTTTCTTCGATTATTCTTTTTATCCCTGTCAAATCGCTTTTAATAGTTGTGGCAGCGGCCGAAGATTTTCCAGTGTCGATCTCTTCTGCTGGTGCGGGCTTTTTTTCTTCATGGATTATTTTTTCAACAGCGGTGATTTTTTCCATGAAGAGGAGGCTGATATTGTTTATTAGCGGTGTTTTTTTTATCATATAATCCTGCATGCTCAAATTGTATTCACCTTCGAGCGACTTCCTGCCCAGGCTTTTGTCCGCTGCGGCGGAGATGATCCAGCTGCAGAATGACTCATAATCGCCCAAGCCGTTGATGCGGTAAAAATCCTCCATGCTTTTGTTTTTGAATATGAAGCGGTTGTTTTCCAGAATTCCTGCAGGGTTTGGGAATGATTCGAAGGCGAGTTTATAAATATCAACGGCAGCCGCTCTTTCTTCCTGTTTTTCCCGTGATTCCCTGAAGATCAGAAAATAATGCTTTTCGTCATTATCGCTGAAAGTTTTTATTTTAATGCCGAAATTTTTGTTTTTAACAGGGGCGGGCAGGGGATGATACTCTTCATCTGCGGATTTTTCGATCAAATCGTTTTTTATAAAACTTGTGTTTTTGTCACCTAAGAAACCTGACAGATCATGATCTGCCAGCTCGACCGTGGAATTAATGCCGAAAAAATTAAGGCTGTCCTCGGAATAATACGTTATCTCCAGATCGCTGTTTACAATCAGGCAGAAAGTGCCGGTTTCATCGACATATTGTTTCAATAAGCCCCTGTCGAGATTTTCCTTAAGATCGACTGATTTTTCATTCATTTTTTAAATCCTCGGGTTTCATTTTTTATCCAGTCAAGATAATCCTTGCTGCCGTTGCATATTTCTAATGCGATTATTTCAGGCGTTTCGTATGGATGCAGCCTTTTTATGGTTTTTTCAATCACGGCAAAATTTTTTCCTGCCGTTTTGATTATCATGAGCCATTCCTCTGCATTCTCGAGGCTGCCCTTCCACCAGTATGTGCTTTTTAAAGGGCCGGCAACCTGGACGCACGATGCGAGCCTTGTGTTGAGCAATTCGTCCCGTATCAGGTTTGTTGTTTTCTCATCGGGGGTCGTGGTTTGTATTTGAATGCATTTCATGTTTGTTATTATAAAAATTATTTTTAATTGATTCAATAAAAAAATGATTATTCGAAAAAAAAGGGTGTAATTTTAAAATATAATATTTTAAGATTACAGCCAAAAACAGGGAGTATTTTTCTCAAAATACTCCCTGTTTAAAACTGTTTTATTTTACATCACTACGATCACGGATCTGCCGTTTTTGTAAATGAAGAAATAGTTCGAATCATTGTTGTTATCCAGTGCCTTCTTCAATTCGTCGATGCTGCCGATCCTGCTGTTGTTTATCTTGTAAATGACATCGCCTTCCGCAACGCCGTTACTTGCGGCCAACCCCTGGGGATCAACCGAGACAACGACGACACCGTTGATGTTTTTCGGTATGTTGTAATTGCTCCTGAGGCCGCCGGATAATTCCGAAAGCTCCATGCCATAATTGTCAAGAACGGCCTTTTTATCTCCGCTTGAATTGTTCTGGGAGAGCGCATTCTCGTTTCTTACTGCAATCACGACGTCTTTTGATATACTCTGGTTGTCCCTCATGATTTTCAGACTGATCTTTGTTCCCGGGTACATGTTGCCTATTTTTATTGCAAATTCACTGCCGTTTTTGAATGAAGCGCCGTTTAACTGATAAATCACGTCGCCTGTTCTGATGTCGGCCCTGAGTGCCGGGCTGTTTTCAACAACCGAGACAACCAGTATGCCTCCGTCGATATGCTTTAGTCCGAGGATGTTTATGTCCTGGTCAGTCAGATCCCTGTACTGGATGCCCAGGAACCCGTGCTCGACCTTTCCCTTTTTGATTATCTGGTTTGCCGTGTTTTTCGCAATATTTATGGGTATCGCAAAGCCTATGCCTATGTTGCCCCCGCTCTGGGAATAAATCATCGAGTTTATACCTATTACTTCGCCCTGGATATTGATGAGCGGGCCCCCCGAATTGCCGGGGTTTATTGCAGCATCGGTCTGGATGAATTCGGAGAGGTTGATCTTGCCGGTCTGTAGGTTTGTCCTTCCTATTGCGGAGACTATGCCGAATGTCATCGAGCCGCTCAATCCGAAGGGGTTGCCGATTGCCGAAACAAAATCTCCTACCTGGACGGTGCCGGAATCTCCGTATTTTGCAACTTTTAGATCATCGTTTGTTTTAATCCTGATTACCGCAATATCGACCTGCGGATCGGTGCCGACCAGTTCGCCCTTGTAACTTTTGGACTGATTTACCGTTATGTGAATGCTGTCAGCCTGTTCGACAACATGGTTGTTTGTGATAATGTAATAATAACCCTTTTGTTTTAAATAAACCACGCCTGATCCCAATGCGGTCTGTTTGAGCTTTCTCTCATGCTGCGAACCGCCGCCGCCAAAAGGGTCCTGAAAGAAAAAGTCAAAGGGGTTTATCATTTTCTGTGTGATTATTTTCTCCGTGCTGATGAATACGACAGCAGGCGTCTCGGTTTTTGCTATTTCGTGAAGCTGGTTTTGGAAATCGAACAGATTTTTGATTTCCGGCAGCGGTGCACCTTTTGAAGCTCCGGACGGTTGATCAACTACAGTCGGTTTGCTGCATGCAAACGCCAAAGCAGTAATGACGATAGCCGATAAAATAAGTCGTGATTTTTTCATTTGGGTAATTTCCTCCGTATTAATTGCATAAAAGCTTTTAATGCAAATGTTATGTTATCTTGATTACATGAATTTAATAAAATTTTATGGATTATTATGAAATCAATTTTACATTTAAACCACATATTAATTCAGTTAAAAGCCCTCAAAAAGCCCGATTTTGTTCTGCACGCCGCATTTCTGGTATATCTGTCAATTGTTCATCGCTTTTTTCGCCGAAATGGAAGTCATGCCTGCCGATTACTTTTTGGTAAACATGATGAAATAAAAATAATGTGCGCGTGTTTAATCCTTTGTGTATTCCGCAGGCTTTAGCAAGAATAAAGTGATAACCCCAAATTCGAGTTGATTTTTTTTAGTAATTTTGTTTTTTAAAAACCGCAAAGCATGCAGCGAGGGAACCGTGGCTGTCGTCAAGGACGCGAAGGAATACCAAAAAAACTTTGCGCCCTTGGCGTCTTACCGGTTCAAATAATTTCAACTTGTAATTCGGGTTAATATGTAAAAGTAATCATCAGGATGATAAACGGATTAAATTCATATATAACTTTGAAGGATATCCGGATAAAAGATTGATTGCCTTTCAGAATGATATTATATTGGTATCGTAATCTTTCCATTTGGAAATGTTCACCAGCTCGCGATTGTTTTCATAAAATTTGCCGTTCTTATAAACCGCAATGATAAATTCGTCAAGCTTGTGATTGTATGCTATTACCCTTTGTCCTTCTTCGGGTTTTCTTTCCTTGAATGCA
>JBJKSS010000344.1:0-13131 GCA_046703745.1 Spirochaetota bacterium | reverse complement strand
TCCTTATCCCTTGTTTTGACGAGTTCATCCGCCAGCTCCATATTTGGTTCTTCATCGTTCCTGCCGATTGATGAAGCCAGTTTTTCTAACATAAGCACCACCCGGGTAAAATTAATTTATATTATTTATTATATATTACCAATCCTTCTGTTTGAAATTTTCCATGTCATTTTTTACGAATTTGACAAGCTCGTCAATTTTTACCCTCACCTGCTCCATCGAATCCCTGTATCTCAACGTTACAGTGTTGTCTTCCTTTGTCTGGTAATCGATCGTTATGCCGTAAGGCGTGCCGATCTCGTCCTGTCTCCTGTAGCGCCTTCCGATCGCACCCGACTCGTCGTAAAACGTCGTGAATTCCTTCCGGAGATTTTTCTCTATATCGAGGGCAAGTTCACGCAGGCCGTCTTTCTTCACAAGCGGGTAAACGCCTATCTTTATCGGTGCGATTTTCGGATGGAAGTGAAGCACTATCCTCGTGTCGCCGTCAGCCAGTTGTTCCTCATGGTATGCATCGAGGAGGAATGCAAGAAGCGCCCTGTCTGCGCCTGCTGCCGGCTCTATTACATACGGCAGGTACCTTTCATTCGTCTGGTCGTCGAGGTAGGACATATCCTTGCCGCTGTGCTCCTGGTGGGTCTTGAGATCAAAGTCCGTCCTGTTTGCGATACCTTCGAGTTCGTCCCAGCCCCACGGATACATATACTCCACGTCCGAACAGCCCTTGGCGTAATGCGCAAGTTCGCTCTTCTCGTGCTCCCTTATGCGGATATTTTTCTCCCTGATGCCGTACTGGAGGTACCATTGTCTCCTGTGCTCGATCCAGTACTCGTACCATTTTTCGTCCTCGCCGGGCGGCACGAAAAACTCCATTTCCATCTGTTCGAATTCCCTTGTGCGGAATACAAAGTTGCCGGGAGTTATTTCGTTCCTGAATGATTTTCCAATCTGGCCGATGCCGAACGGCGGCTTCTTCCTCGATGAGAGAAGCACGTTCTTGAAGTTTACGAATATACCCTGCGCTGTCTCCGGCCTCATGTAAACAACAGCAGAAGAATCCTCAACCGCACCCATGAATGTCCTGAACATCAGGTTGAAGTTACGCGCCTCTGTGAGCTTGCCGCCGCACTCGGGGCACTTTGTCTTGTCCTCAAGCTTGTCCTGTCTCCATCTCTTCTTGCAGTTCATGCAGTCAACGAGCGGGTCGGTGAAATTTTTTACGTGCCCCGATGCTTCCCAGACCTTGGGCGACATCAGTATCGAGCAGTCCACGCCGACTATATCGTCCCTCCTGTGGATCATGTATTCCCACCATGCATTCTTCACGTTACGCTTCAGCTCGACGCCGATCGGGCCGTAGTCCCAGCATGAGTTAAGGCCGCCGTAAATCTCGCTTGACTGGAACACCAGTCCCCTTCTCTTCGCAAGCGAAACGATTTTATCCATCAAATTTTCATTCTTTTTGTCTGACATAATCTTATTTCCTTCTGTATTATTTTGATAATTTGCCTATTGCAGCAGCGATCCTTTTCAAAACACGTTCGACGCCGAGAACATTCATCACGGGGAAAAGCTCGGGGCTTTTGTCCACGCCTGTAACTGCGATGCGCACGGGCATGAAAACAGCTCCCGCCTTCACCCCGTACTTGCCTGAAAGTTCGTACAACTTATGCTGCAGATCCTCATCGGGTGCCTTGCCCAGGTCCTGCAGAATGACTTTTGCGTCTTCCAGGATTTTCAGTACGACTGTCTCATCGACATTCTTGGGAATGATCCTGTCCCATGTTTTGTATTCCGGCAAGCCGCCGAACATGAAGTCGCTTAATAACGGTGCATCGTTTATCAGCTCGATCCTCTCCTGTACGAGCGGAAGAACCTTTTTTAAATATGAAAGTTCTTCAGCCGACGGATCATTCTCCACAAGACCCTTTTCCTTGTAAAGCGGCAAAACGTATTCCAAAAGCTTATCCATGGAAAGTTTCCTGATATAAACCCCGTTGAACCATTTGAGCTTCGCGTAGTTGAATACAGCAGGCGACTTGTTGATCTTCTCTATGTCGAATATTTTTTTCAGTTCGTCCAGCGTGAACATCTCGTCCGTTGCATTGTACGCCCAGCCGAGGAGCACGACAAAATTGACGACCGCCTCCGCAAGGTAGCCCTGGTTCCTGAATTCTTTCATCTGCGTGGCGCCGTGCCTCTTCGAAAGCTTGCGTCCGTCCTCGCCCATCACCATCGGGAGGTGGCAGAATACCGGCGGCTCCCATCCGAATGCCCTGTACAACAACACATGGTTGGGGGTTGAAGGCAGCCACTCCTGCGCACGAAGCACATGGGTGATCTGCATTATATGATCATCGACGATGTTCGCCATGTGATAAGTTGGAAAGCCGTCAGACTTTATGAGAATGAAGTCCTGGAGGGTTGAGTTGTCCACTTCCACCCTGTCGAAGAGCTTATCCTCGACAATTGTCTTTCCCTCAAGCGGAGCCTTGAACCTTATGACCGGGGTTTTGCCCTGGTTCAATAATTCATCAACCTGTTCTTTTGTCAGATTGCGGCAGTGCCTGTCATAACCCTGCTGGAGTTTTTTTTCTTCCTGCTCCTTTCGCAGGGCATCTAGCCTCTCGCTGCTGCAAAAGCAGTAATAGGCATGTCCCTTGTCTATGAGTTCCTGGGCATACTTCTTGTAGACGTCGATCCGGAGTGACTGGAAATATGGCTCATACGGCCCGCCCTTGTCAGGCCCCTCGTCATAATCAATGCCGAGCCATTTGAATGTATCGAAAATATCCTCAAGCGCCCCTTCGAAAAACCTCGTCCTGTCCGTATCCTCGATCCGGAGAATGAAGTCACCGCCTGATGCTTTCGCAAATAAATAATTGAAAAGTGCCGTGCGGACCCCGCCTATGTGCTGGTAGCCCGTAGGCGAGGGAGCGTAACTTACCCTGATTTTTTTATTCATATTATGTAATTCCTGATTTAATGTGGCATAAAGCGGTAGAATATAAAAAAAAAAAGATATTATCAAGTGTTTTTTATGCCGGCACAGAAAATCAGAAAGGATCATATTCTAATTTTATTTTCCATACACCATTTTTCAACTTTTTGATATTCTTCCTCTTTTATAATGTTGATGTGTTCATGCGCCGGGAATGTTCCTTTTTCCGTATCTTCCCTGTACCTGTCCAGTATTTCCAGAATGGACCGCCGTAGATTGCCATACCCGGGAACATGCTTGTATTTTTTTTCACTGATTCCCAGCAAATCATTAATAATCAAAACCTGCCCGTCACAGTATTTTCCTGCTCCGATCCCGATAGTAGGAATGTTCAAATTATGCGTTATGATCCCCGATATTTTCTCCGGGATTTTTTCAAGGATTATCAAGTCCGCCCCTGCATTCTCCAGCCGCCTTGAGCCCTCTATAAGTTTTACCGCTTCATCAAACACCTTGCCTTTTGATATTTTCCCGTGTTTCATATCATCCTGGTCATACTGGGGATTTAAGCCGACATGACACATAACATTGATGCTGTTGTTTTTCAGCGCCGTGACTATGTTTTCCTTGATGCCCTCAAACTTCACGGCATCGGCGCCGATATCAACAAGCTTTGCTGCATTCCTAACCGCATCTTCCGGCGTTTCATGGGTATTGTACGGCAAGTCAACGACAAGAAAAATATCTTTCTTCGCCCTGCAAACGGCCCTCGTGTGATGTATCATGTCATCCATCGTGACCTGTGTTTCGTTTTCATAGCCCAGGATATTGGTGCCCACGCTGTCTCCAAGAATGATCATGTCGATATTTGCCGCTTCCAGCAGGACAGTAGTCGGATAATCATAGGAAGTCAACGCCGTTATTTTCCGTTTGTTTCTTTTTTTATCGATAAGATATTCCAGTGTTTTTTCCATTTGCCGCCTCCCCGTTAAATTGCAATAATTGTATCCTATCATAAACCACAACATGGCAAATGTCAAATTGAAAGTGCGTTGAGCGGAGGCATCCCGAACCCGATGGAATAATCCGGATCGGGATCGCGCTATTTGTAACCTTGATGGTTAAATTAATTTTGATTATTCTTTAAAAAAAGCCGCGAAGGAATAGAAAGAAATGAGAATTTTAAAAAAAGACATGTCAAAAAGTATCCTCCGTTAAAAAAACCGGCATAATATATTGGCGAAATAAATCAAATAAAAGTGGATTCAGCCGGTATTTTTATTACAGGTAAAATAATATAATTAAGCATAATATCTGCAATTTTCCATAGTAATGGTGACGGATATAAAGTGCCCGTTCATATTTGCTTTTTGAATGCCTCGGGCCTGATTCAAAGTTTTCAAAATTAAATTATAAAACCGCAAAGCATGAAACCGTCCGGCATTGCATCGGCGGATGCAAGGATCAGTAATTATGAAAAAGAAGGATATAAGAATTTTGCTTTTTTTCTGGGACATCATGGCAATGGTGCTCATTTCCCTTTCCGTATTCATGATGTTTGAAACCGTCCTTAAATCGCTGATGATCAATGCGGGGATCGACAAATATTATGATGTTGCAGCCGGCATAAAAAATGAATACAAAACAATAATGGAATATATCAACGAAAAAACCGGCCTCGATTACAGGGAAAGCATGACGCTGACACTTGATTACCTGAAAAATTTTTCCCTTAAAAAAATGAATTACAACAGCAGCATCGTAATAATCGCAGCCAATGACGGCGGTTTTGAGAACAGGATAGGAAAAAACGACAAACCGGAAATCATCTGTCATTTGAAAGATGCGGAATTAATGAAATTTTACCTCGGCGCTTCATTAATTCCTTCTGAAATCGGGCCAGGCCTGTTTTCCAGGATAAAAGACGAATCAAATGAAAATGAAACAAAAACTATTGAATATTTCTACAAACAGGACAAAAAAAACAGGCTCTACTGTATAGGTCAGGTACCTGATTACAACGAATCGCTTTTATTGAAAAACATTTTCAAAAAAAACAATTTGACAGCCGGAAAAAGATACATGGAATTTTCATTTTTCGGCCGTGATTATATCGGGGTGTCACAGTATCTCCAGCCCGGAATTCACAGCGGATTTGACAGGAACAATGTCGTGACGTTCAACCCTGTACTCGTCATAGCCGATTTAAAATCCGATTTTTTCAGTATGATAAACAGGGTCAGGAACATTTTTTTGATTATCCTGGGGGTTATTTTTTTTATCATCTTCCTGATCAAGGCGAGAAGTACCCTGCTTATAACAAATGAAATCAGCGGAATAAGCGAAAGCATTAAAGATGAAAGCAGTGCCATCGAGAAAATCGGTCTCATCGGCACGGCACTCAAAAAATTCGATCTTGAATTCAGCGAGACATCCGATCTTTATGAATCCTATTCTTCATTGAATAAAAAACTCTTGAGCCTTGGAGAAATAATAAGCGGCATAGCGGACAGGGAGCTTTTTGTGGCTTCCCTGAAAAACGACACACGAATACTCGATCCGCACAGACTCAACATGTCGGTGCTTTTCCTCGATGTGAAAAATTTTACAACGATCGCAGAACAACACGGCGAAAGCGCCATGATGATAATCAATCACATCTGGAAATTCGTCGAACTGGTTGTGCATGGATTCAACGGGAAGATAAACAAATATATCGGGGACGCGGCATTGATAATTTTCCCGGAAACTGCCGGTCGTAATGCCCGCGCATCAGCCGCTGATGCGATTTTTGCCGGGATCACCATACTGGAAAAAGCCTATGAGATCAGCGGCCTTTTGAATATAGACATCAATTTCAGGATCGGGATAGACTGCGGCAAACCGATTTACGGTAAAACCGGGACAGCCGACAAATACGAGCTGGGGGTCATCGGTGACACTGTAAATACCGCCTCGAGGTTTGAAAACCTCAACAAACAGTTTTACACCGGTATTCTGGTAAGCGGCAATGCATTGACAGCCGCAGGTTTTGATCCCGGGAATATTTACAAACCGGAAAAAGGGGCAGGTAAGGAATTTGTCTTTTATCTTGTTGACCGGGCAAGGCCGCACGGCAAAACGGAGTCGAGGGATATTTTCACTGTGCTGGAAAAAAACGGAGGTAAGTCAAGATTAATCGGATCAGGCAACTGGTATGAAAACTGTGTGTTTGATGATTTTTCTGCATTCCTGAAAAAATTTATCGGTGCCATAAAATACTGGCAGAGCGGCGATTTGCCGGAGGGCAAAAAAAAATGGGAAACACTGGCAAGGGAGGCGGCCGGTCTTTACAATAAAAGCAGCCTGGGGATGTGCGAAATTTTTCTGAATAAATTACTGACCGAAGAAGAATATTTAAGATACATGAAAAATCCCGGGGATTGGCCATTGCAGGAACATATCCGGATAAAATCCCCGGACAAGGACTGGATCAAATATGGCACCTATGAACTTACAAAATGAGACGAAAAAAAAATACCGGGTATCGGGCTACAGGGGAATGATTTTATCGGGCACCATCCTCCTGGCATCGATAATAATCGTTTTTTTTGTCCTGATAAAACTGGAAGGCAGCATTTTCCATGATGAGAAAAAAACTGCACAGAACGCTGTTTTGAAAAACATATTTGTCGTATTGCTGGAAAATTACGAAAAGAGGCTGTTGGATGAAAAGATGAAACTTCTTGAAGACAAAAAAATCCTGATGTCGAGGATGAACAGCGCCGGCAGCGAAGAATTAAAAATGATCAGGAACAGGATAAATGAAATAGAAAAACGTGAAAAGGACGCCTCTGCAAAACTTGAGAATGCAAAAAATGAAAAACAGGCCCTTGCCGCGGAATTAAACAGAAAATCCGGCCTGGTGGAAAATTTAACAGTTGAACGGGACAATTTAACGCAGGAAATACTTTTCATAAAAAATGACTGGGCATCATATACTGACAGCATTAAAAACGAACTGCTCCTTCATGCAGCCGGCCCGGATGAAAAACAAAAAATCGACAGGGCATTCTCAAAGGATTACGGGAGAAATGATTTTAAAGAAATTATCGATATGCTTGTCAAAAACCATCCGTTTAATGATCACCCGGATACCGCAATCGATGCCGAAATCGAAAAATTGAAAGCGGAGAAATCGGGGCTTGAAAAGAAGCTCAGGGAAGTGCTTGATAAAAAAGCATCATTGGCCGGCCAAAAGGACAAAGAGTTGAAAAAACTACTGGATGAGATTGAAAGACTAAAGACGGAAAAGAAAGAGCTTTCAATGATTACCGAAAAAAAAGGCAGTCTGCATTCCACTGCACCGGATCCGGGCATCGATGAAAACGAATTGAAAAAACTCAGAGAGGAAACGGCAAAACTGAAAACAGAAAACGAAAGGCTAGGCAATATGATAAAGACAAAACAGCAGGCAGCCGACATGATCGAGACAAAAGGAAGCATGAACGAAGAGCTCCAGGCATTGATGAACATCAACGGCATAAACGGATTTTTCATCGCTGACGGGAAGAAAACAATTGTCGTATTCAACAGGAAAAAACTGGCCGGGTCTTTCAAATCGGAAATATTCGACGTATATGATATTGACGGCAAACCGGCCACGAGAATATATCTAAATTTGAACGGGGATAAAATAAACATGACCAGGCTGCCGGGGTATGCTGATCCAAAACCCGGCGACTGGTTTTAGACAACCGGATATTTTATGAAAATATTTTTAATGATTTTTTTTATGGAGTGCTGCATGTTTCTGACATATTCGGCTGACACCGGCGGCATAAAAAAATGGATACCGGATTTTCCCGGCAGCGGCTCTCACCTTGGCGGGTATATGATCGGCAAATGCATAGTTGATGACTCGGGTGTTCATATAGAGCTTAAAAAAGCATCGATCCTTCTGAAACTGAACATTATCAGTCAGACAACAACGGCCGGTATTCTGGGAAAAATCGGTGCCGTTGAAAAAACGATCATCAATGAAAACGATCTTCAATCAGGTGACAGAAGCATAAAGATCACCGGGGCCGAACTGAATTTCGGATCCAGCAAAGAACTCTTCGTTATAATAAAAATAGGATCATACATCCTTAAATTGAAAAATGGAACGTCCCTTGAACTGAAAAGCATGATAAAAAATGATCCGGCTTTCATTCTCCAGGACGGTGATAAATATTTTTTTTACAGCTTCCTCTTTAAAATGGGATTTAAGGGAGCGCTCAACGAAAAATTCCAGGGGTGGAACGAATTCAATGACAGGCTGATAAAATGGTTTGAAACAGGAATAAACGGCAATGACAGGAAAATACTCGCTGTGGTACTGCAAACAAAAACCATGAGCCCTGCCGAAACGGAAGAAGAAAAAAAAATTATTTTCCAGGGGAAGAAAAAAAGCAATGTTTGGCTCTCCATCAGCCTGGATCACCTGATGCCGAATATCATAAGCGGAGAGTATGACGGCATTTTTTTCAACCCTTTTGCATACAATATGTTTCAATTGATGCTTGATTTTGATTTCAGGAAAATCGGAAGCAGGGGATGGACATACAAACCGTTCCAGGCAAGCATATCGGCCGGCGGTTTTTTTGAATTCAATGCATCGTATTTCAAACGGAAAGATACAGCTGAGTACAGGTACCTTGCCAGGGATGACGGCAGTTTTTTGTTTGCAGGAGGAGTGTCAGCCGGTGCAGGATTTTCCATAATGATCCCAAAAATCATTGACGGCAGGGCGGCAGGAGAATTATTCGGCGCCGGCGTTGAGCTTGCGGGTGCTGTCAACATCCCGTACTTTTTCAAAGACTACATGTATGAATATTTTCTTGACACATTCATGAACTTCGTGCTGCATTTTTTCCCTGAAAGCAGGGTCAAGATGGATATAATGCTGGGCCTGAACATGGCATTTGTCAATCTGAATTACGATGAACAAAACGCCGTTATTACTGTATCAAAGCTGGGGCTTACGGCCGGGCTCAGGCTGAAATTTGACATTTTTAATTTTTAGGCCGTGTTTCATAAGGATGGATTTATGCGAATGAATAAATGCCCGCTTAAGAAAATCAAATATCATTTTCTGCTTTTTATCCTGATAATCCTGACTTACGAATCGACAAATTGTCATTTCCCGTTATCAGAAAATATCTATATCAATAAAAAAGGAAAAAACAGCAAGGCTCAAAACAGCAGCGGCACCAACAATATGGCCACGGGGCCCAATTTAATCTCTGCGACATTGAGGGATATTAATGGCAATGGAAGAATAGATGCAGTTGATCTTGTGTTTGACAGGCCGATGAAGGATTCTTCATTTATTGCCGGGCAATGGATATTCAGCGGCAACCCGGGCACGGGCATTGATACCCTCTCCGCCCCTGATGACAATACAGTCAGAATACTCTATTCGCCTGATAACCTGCCCGTTGATACATCGGTAAAGGGTGCGGCAATCTCCTATCTGAACGGGACCTCGGTAAGGGATATTACGGGTAATTACCTTGCCGCAATAAACAATGTTGTGGAAACGGACGGGGCGGCGCCTGTCATATTAAATGCCATTTCTTTTACAGGATCGACAAACCTGGCCGTGACATTCTCGGAGCCGGTCGGCACATCAAACTTTTGCACGGGCAATCTAGTAACAACCGACTTTGTTTATAACAACGTTTCGGCAGGCGGGGCGTCGTCAATAACCGGTTTTACGGATGCCAACGGCCTGGATAAAACCGTTGTTTTGACGGCGAACAGCCCGTTTAACCCGGGGGATTTCGGCACCGATACCATAAGTGCCGCCACTGGTGAAATTTTCGATGCAGCCAATCTGAATGCTTTGCCTGCCGCAGTCGTTTTAACCCAGTCGGCCTGGACCACCCAGCTTCTGGGTGCAGCAGGGGCAGTTACAGGAGCTTACAAGATCGCGGTGGACAATGATAATATTTATGTTACCGGCTATACGGAAGGCAGCCTTGACGGCCAGACTCTTACCGGCATCCGCGATTTATTCCTCGTAAAATACAGTACAAACGGGGTAAAACAGTGGACACGGCTCCTGGGCGCAGGCGGTGCCGAAACAAAATCATACGGGATCGTGCTTGATCCGTCGGGAAACATTTATTTAACCGGTTATACGACGGGTAATCTCGACGGTTTGGCCAAGACGGGGACGGCTGACCTGTTTATCGTAAAATACAATGCAAACGGCGGTAAATTGTGGACACGCCTCCTCGGTGCGCCTCTTGCCTCTACCTATTCATGCGACATGACAATCGATACGTCGGGATATATTTATCTTACAGGTTACACGAACGGCAATCTCGACGGGCAGGCCAAAACCGGCCTTATCGATCAGTTTATCGTCAAGTATAATTCATCAGGCGGTCTCAAACAATGGACAAGACTCCTCGGTGTTCCTCTGGGAAACACTTATTCGATTGACACAGACACGGACTCGTCCGGCTATATCTACACTACAGGCTACACGGACGGAAACCTCGACGGCCAGACAAAAACCGGCCTTGTCGATCTTTATGTCACCAAATATGATTCTTCAGGGGCAAGGCAATGGACGAGGCTCCTCGGCACGGCAGGATGCAGCACGGTGTCCACAGGAATAATTGCCGGCGCAACAGGCGGTATTTATACAACAGGCTATACGAACGGCAGCCTCGATGGACAGGCGAAAACCGGCCTTGTCGATTTTTATGTCGTCAGGTATGATTCTTCAGGGGCAAGGCAATGGACGAGGCTCTTTGGTGCAGCCGGGGCAGACACGAGGTCATTTTGCATAACAGCGGACACTTCGGGAAATATCTACCCTGCCGGGGCAACAACGGGCAATCTCGGGGGGCAGACCGTAACCGGCACAACGGACATGTTCACAGTAAAATATGACCCGACAGGCACAAGGCTCTGGACAAGACTTCTCGGAGCAGCCGGAAGTGATACGAAAGCTTACGGAATAGCTTCGGATCCTTCATGCAACATATACCCTGCGGGTTATACAAACGGCAATCTTGACGGCAAGATATTAACCGGCGTGGATGATTTGTTCATTGCAAAATATGACTCGAATGGCGCAAGGCAGTAACTTTTTTACCTGAAGAATCCCCTGATATATCTCTTTCTCAATAATGAAAGAAAAATTATCACGGGAACAGACACAATGACGCATGCAGCCATCATGTGCGCAGGGCCGTTGATCTCCAGAAGCCCGACGCTCAATGTCCTCGAACCTCTTGCCGTGAGCACACTGGTGAAAAGGATTTCATTCCACGACATATCACAGATATTGCCTGAAAAATGAAATCGGTATCGAAAATTTGCCGGGATACCGCTACCAGCTGCCGCTTGATCCGCCGCCGCCGAAGCTTCCCCCGCCGCCGGAAAATCCTGAGCCTCCGCCTGAAAAACCCGAGGAGCCGCCTCCAAACCCGCCTGAAGAAAAAAAGCCGCCGCTTCCGCTGCCTGAGCCTCCGCCAAAATTTTTTTGAAAATTTTTTAATCCTGTTATGCGTTTGGCTCCGATATTCAATAAAATTCTTGCCAGGGGAAAGCCGATGATATATGTAAACACGATAAACAGTGCACCTCTTGTCCCGGCTACCATGATTGGAAAACTCGCCCAGAATGGAATGAGAAAAATGTATAAAAACCAGCCCATTCCCCCTTTTGGCAGAATAATGCCAAAAAAAGTAAACAGACCCAATATCCCGAAGATAAACAGCCCGATCAGAATGCGGGTAGGAATATCCATATCAATCACCTGGGAATCAATTGTGCTCTTGCCTGTTTCTTCGATCGCCGTTTTATCCTCAAAATTATCTTTGCCCCCAAGTGCGCCGATTATGGAATCAACTCCCTGTGTTATTCCATCCTTATAATCATTCGTTTTAAAATAAGGCACGATCCTGTTCCTTATAATTTGACTGCATTTTGCGTCGGTCAAGGATCCTTCAAGGCCATATCCGACTTCAATACGGAGTTTTCTGTCATTCAATGCAATTAATAACAGGACGCCATTGTCCTTTCCCTTATGACCCAGTTTCCATTTTTCAACGGTTTTTATGGAGAAATCTTCAAGATTTTCTCCTTCCAGGGATTTTATTATAAGTACAACAACCTGGTTGGTCGTTTCTTTTTCATAATCGGCCAATTTTTTATCCAGTGTTGTCAGCGTGTCATTGCCCAGAATACCCGCATAATCATTCACACGGCCCGAAAGAAAAGGGACATCAAGGGAAAAAGAACACATAACCGCATTCGCCAGTAATAACAGCATGATAAATTTTTTCATATTCATTTTTTTCCCCCGATCCTTAAATTGTCATCCAGTTCATTTTTATCTCCCGCCCTTCTTTTCACTTTTTTAACCTTAAGGAGATTTCCGCATAAAGTTATTCCGGAAACAATGCCATGAAGCAGCGAATGCTCCCCGATCCCTGCAATAATTGCCTGAATGACAGAGTCCCATGCATCCGCACTGACTTTTTTATTTATACCGCTGTCGCCCAAAACGACGACTTTTCTCTCGAATAGACTGATATAGATCAGCACCCCGGTCCTGTCCCTGGTATTGAAGACTTCCTGATTTAAAAAAGCTTCTTTCGCCCTGAGATGCACGTGATAATCAATAATATTTTTATTGATCAAAAGCAAACGCAGCGGCCCGATTAAAAACAGCAAGCCGGTTACAATAAGGGGCAATAAAAAAACGATACCAGAAAAAAAGAAAACATGAGCCCCCACAAATGGAAAAAATTTAAATAAAAAAATTAAAACAAAAGCTGCCAGATAAACGGTCAAAAATCCTGCTTGCCAGTAAACACCGCGATAACCGCCGCTTTCAGGTGAGAGAAAAACCACTATTTCACCGCCGGATTTTTTTTCGGCAGCCTGGACCGCTTTTTTTATCCTGTTTTTAAAATCATCAGTAATAATTTTATCAATTTTCATGAGACTTTTTCCTCCGTGGCATCAGGGATGTGTGAAAAATTATAATATATTGAAACAGCAAAAGTCAAACTGATTTTTATTTTCTTTTTCAATTATCAGAGAAAAATCAGGGCACCAAATTTGATCAATGGAATACGTATAAACAAAAAGCCGCCTTGACAAAAAGCGGCTCCAGGTATTAAATTCAGGCTCTTTCCCTC
>JBJKSS010000343.1:0-8406 GCA_046703745.1 Spirochaetota bacterium | reverse complement strand
CTCGTATATCTGGATGATACACGGGGAGCCGATTTTCAATATTTCAGGTACAAAATCGGTAATTTTACAACGCTCGACCTGTTTTTTTACGACATGCCTGTTTACGTCGGGATAAGGTTTAAAATCTGATCATTTTGCCGCAACTTCGAAATTTGCCGTTTGCACAACCCTGAAGCCGCCGAAATTTCCGGTACTTGCAGGATCGGAATTTAAAAATCTTGTTGTACAGCGGCATGTAAATGCGTTGAATTGTATCGAGCCTCCCCTTATGGCGCGGTTTATTCCCCTTGTGGGCCCCTTGGGGTCAAGATCGGGTGAAAAATAATAATAAAGCCTGTTAAAATTATCATAGCACCACTCCCAGACATTACCGCTCATGTCGTACAATTTAAGCTCATTGGGTATTTTCAATCCGATCGGATGTATTTTCCGGGCGCCATTTTTGTCAAACCAGGCCGCTATGAAAGGATCGTTTGAGCCGGCAAACAGGTACCCTTTCGATTTCTTGCCGCCTATGCATGCGTATTCCCATTCGGCTTCGGTTGGGAGCCTGTATCCGCCTGAATTAAAATCGCATGTCCAGGTTTTAAGGTTATATGCCTGCGCCTTGTTTTCCATTTCGCTTAACATGTTGCAGAATACAACTGCGCCGTACCAGCTGATCTCGTTGCAGGGATAATTTTCCATGCCGGGTTTGACATAAAAAAATTTGCCGTTAAAATTTACATCCCGGCCCTCATCGGTAAGATCAAGAAGCTTTTGTTTTTCCGGGGAATTAATCCTTGCGAAACCTTTTTCGATTATTATCCGGTTGTTTTTCAGTCCCCAGTTATACACGTCTGCGACCTGTCTTGCCGACGTTTCATATTTTGCGATGAAAAAATTGCGTGTCAGGGTTACAGAATGCACCGGTCGTTCTTCCAGGAATCCTTGAAAGCTTCCCATCTTGAAATCTCCGGCTTCGACAAACACCATTTGCAGAGGAAGTTTTGCCTTGTTGAAATAACTGCCCAATTGCATGGTTTCGCATGCATTCAGCAGCAGAATGAATACTACGGCAATAATAAAACTGTGTTTCTTCATAATAAAGGAATTATAAAATATTTATTCGTTATAAGTCAAATAATTTTATTGGATGTCCCGTATTTAAAAAAAAGAGGCCGTTTCTTATGAAATAAGAAAGGCCTCATGTCCCATAACTATAATACTTCAGGGAATCAATAATTACATATTGACTATCCTTGAATTACAAACTGATTGCAAAAGAAGCGTCTATGTGATTTTCCCATACAGGTGATTTTGACCGATAAATTATTGATGAATAGTCGCCATCCGAAGTTATGTTGCCGACATAGGTGATTGTAAAGGAATATGCGTCCTTTGCGTACCCAAGTCCGGTTTTAATTCCGCAGAACAAAAGGCCCTTAGGGTATGTGCCGGTATCCGTCGTATCATAGGTCATATCAAAGCCCACAGAAGGCGTAAAGCCATAGATGTTGAAATTAATTCCTGCATAATATTCCAGCCACCATATCCTTGTTTTATTAGAGCTGTCATTCAACGGATAAAGGTCTTTGGCAGTGAACCTGTCGACTGCAAGGTCAAGCTCCGTATAAACCTGGCCCGAAATATTTTCCAGCTTGAAAAAATGCAGGAATTCATAGCCCATGAAATAAGCCCCGTCAAACTGGATTTTTTGCAACTCATTGCTTGCATCATTCTGCGGGATCAAATATAGCCTGAAAGCCTCTGTAATTCCCCAGGTGAAACCGAAATCATAACTGCCGTTCAGATCAAGTGCGGGAGAGAGCCTTGTTTCCACTTCATCCGGTATGCCTGTGCTCAATGCAACTTTGGCTTGAATTCTTGATTCAAAATTGACGCCGATGTTTATAATATCGCCAATGGCAAAATAATTGTCCACGCCGGCAAAAAACCTGTTCCTTACCTGATTGTTGAGATCCAGCTTCCCCGATGTTCCTGTATCACTGGATAACCCGATAATATATACTTCATCCTTGCCCCATAATTTAAACGAATAGAATTTAATCGGGATTTTTAATCCTCCAAGAATTGTTATCCTTCCGTATACGGCTCCGGAAGGATAGTCATAATATGAAGGGGCAGCCTTGCTGTTTGCAATATCCGAACCACCGCCGGTAATAAACGAAAAATCAAATATTCCCGGGAAGGCGCTATTTTTCTTTGTTTGCTCCCGGGTTTGATCGTCACCGAACAATATTGTCTGGGCCAATGCCAGTAGAATTAAAATAAAGATCATTTTCATAAAACCATAACTCGCTTTCATAAATAAACCTCCAAAAAATTTAAACCGGTTTTTTGCTTTAAGCATTAATCGTGCCATCAATATTTATTATTTATAACTATACTAATATCCATAAATTAACATTTGTTTTAAACAGATTTGCTTGTTAAGATAATAATACGAATTTGTAAACTTGTGATTTTCTGGCGCAATATTACACACAAATTTGTATCGTTACAATTTTGTGTGTAATAAAAAAAATAATAATTATGCCGGATCGCATATTGAAAAAATCGCGAAATGATATATAATGGTGTTCAATTGCTGGTTGTTTTATAAAAAATTTATCTGTATCTCCAGACAAAAAGTAACAATTTTCCTTTAGATGCGTTAAATCTTTAAGAGGCAAAACTGAAAAAGGGGTTTTTATGTTTTCATTGAAAAATATCAGGAAGAATTCAAAACGAATAAACAACACCAGGGTCATTCCCCTTGAATCGAAAATACTGTTCCTTTTTGTAGTATTCATCCTTGTTTCCAATTTTGCAACAAACTATATCAATCTCAGCCTTAACAGTTCGGAAATGATTAAATTGATGAAAGAGCTTCTGGTCAAGGATCTGAAAGAATTGTATACCTATGCAAATTCCCAGTACGAAATATACCAGTTTGGCCACGACAGGGACAAAACCCTCGGCAATATAGAAAAAATGGCCCTCGGTGATTTTACCAATGACAAGGCGATAGCACTCGGTGTGAATGAAGACGGATCTTTTTTGTTTCAGGCGGCAAAAATAGCCAGACAGCCTGATTTCAGCGATATAAAAATTCTCAAAAAGATGAATGCCGATAAAAAAGAAAATCATAATGAAGGTTTTATAATCTTCAAATATAAAAAAAACAGCCTGATCGGCGGTGATTATTTTGGTGTTTACAAGTATAACCAGAGCTGGGGTTGTTATATAATAAGAGCGGAAGAATTCATAGAATTTTATAAAAACTCATGGATAACGTTTGCCTGGATAATCGGCGTAATACTGTTGATTACATTTTTATCAACATTGATCGGTATTTATCTTATCAGGTACCTGGTGCGGTTCGTCAACATTATTTCAACAAACATAAAACACATGTTTGAAAACCAGCGGCTGGATCTGATAGATTTGAAGGGGGCATCAAATGATGACGTGACCTATCTAGGCGCGGCATTCAACTCCCTGTCCAATACCATAAATAATCTGATGAGCATCTTTCTTAAATTCGTAAACAAGGATATTGCGCAAAAAGCCTACCGTGAAAGGCAGATTGCGCTTGAAGGATCAAAAAAAGATCTTGTGGTGTTATTCTCCGATATCAGGGGCTTTACATTTATGACCGAAACCCTGGGCATCGATATAATAAAACTTTTAAATATTCATTATGACAGCGTGATCAATGAAATTATTCAGCATGACGGTATAATCGGCTCGATTATCGGGGATGCCCTGCTTGCCGTTTTCGGTTCGATAGAAGATGTTTCTGCCAATAAATCGTTTCAGGCAATTACAGCCGCATACGAGGTGCAAAATTTGGTGAGCAGGCTGAGAATGGGCATGCATAAAATCAGGGAAGATATTGAAAAGTCTCAAGGCTCGCTTAATGCGGCGGAAAAAAAGGTGTACAGGGCGGTTTTGATAGAGATCGGGATAGGGATCGACGGCGGTGAAGTATTCTACGGAAACATAGGGTCCAACATAAGAATGACCAATACTGTAATCGGTGACAATGTAAACTACGCCTCCAGGCTGGAAGGATTAACCAAATATTACAAGGTGCCGGTAATATGTTCGGAGTATATAAAGGACGACGTTGAAAATAATGTGGAAAACCATGGCATCATGTTCATTGAAATCGACAGGGTACAGGTTAAAGGCAAAACTACAGGTAAGCCTATTTTCTGGCCGGTTTTTATCAACCAGATCGACAGAGGCATGGAAAGGCAAATCAGTCTGTTTAACGAAGCGTTGCTTTTGTATTACAACGGTAACTGGAACGGTGCGACAAGAAAATTCAAACTGTGCAAGCTGCCCGTGGCTGAAATTTTTATCGGCAGGACAGCAGGATATAAAAAACCTAACAATTGGAAGGGTATATGGACGATGGAAACAAAATAAATGATGATTTGATAAAGATCAAAAATTCATTCCTGAAACAGGGGTTTAAAAATCATGATTCTAAATCCAGGCATTTTGACCTGGAGGAGGAATTCGCAAAAACGAAAAAAAACAGGAACATAATATACAAACTGTCCTTTATCTGTTTTATAACCCTCGTTATAACAGGAACATGGTTTTTAACCGGCTGGATCAATGAGAGGAGCCGCAAGATCAATATCAGCATAGATGATTTCAAGGACATATCGTTGAAGGATCTTCTGACGTCAACCAAAAGATACGAAAACCAGCTTGTCCTTGTCAAGGATGAACTTGATGATGCAAATTTTCAGAAAGAAAGCGAACTTCAGGCGGTTCAGGATCAGACAAAAAAGCTTTTGGAGCTTGCCGGTAAAAGAAGATTGACCGATGAAAAAAGAAACAAGCTGATAAAGGATATCAAATCGGACGAATGGAAAAAAATGCTTGAAATAAGAAACAAGTATGCAAAAATCATCAAGGATAAGCAAAACGAAATTGCAAACCTGAAGGAAGAAATCAGCAAATTCGACAGCAATAAAATCAGCCAAGCCATGCAGCACCAGGATGTACTTTCAAGCGAGGATAAGATCGCGGAGCTTCAGACCAACAGGATGATCAAATTTTATGAAGATAAAATAAAAAGGACGCAAGGCCTTTATGAACAGAAGATAAAGGATCGTGACAGTTATTACAAGGAACTTCTTGCATTAACCGTTTTGAAATATAACCCGAAATTCAAAGACGATGAGGAAATAACAAATTTCCTTGGCTCCGAATTCGATCCGAAGAATGACGGCAGCGGTTATAAAATATCCGACCAAACCATTTACAATGAATATATTGATGAGCTTAAATTAAAAGGAATAACGAATGATGAAAAATTCAAGTCAATCATAAAGGAAAACGATGAAAGGAACCGGGCGCTTGAATATTTGAACAGTATTCCGTTTGAAAATGCAGTGCCTGAATTAATACAAAGGCTCAATATTTATGACAAATCCATCATGAATGAATACAGGTATATGCTTTACAATCTTGTCACTGCGGATAAAACCGGTGACGGGACAGCAGCAAAACAGGATGAAATGCTTAAAAATTATATCCTCGCTGTTGGCAGTGTTCTGGACAAATCGGCAATACCGTCAGACAAAAAATACGCGGGGTATGTTTTGAATCCTTCAAATAACAACGATATTGTAATCAGTCTCGGGCAGGACTTTGTTCCCAAAGACGGTCAGGCGGCCTATATTTTAAGCAGGTCAAGCGGAATATTAAGCAAAGTTTCCTTTATTGTGAATGAAAACGGCGTTAAAATAAAACTGCTTGAAATGAAAGACAAGATCAATCCGCTTGACCTGATTGTCGTGGGCAGGTAAAGACCGTACAATTGTCTTTAATACTATTTAATTTCTTCCGAAAATCTTAGTATGAAAAAAACAATATTAATTTTATTCATACTTTTGCCGGTTTTTTTGTTCCCTTCCGAGGATTATTATAAAAATTATATTCAGGCTTACGGTGAGGGGCCAATAGGCCAGTATATGAATGGAATGAGGACCGTTACTTATTCAAAAGAACAGGGCGTGGAAATAGCCGTTAAAGAGCTGCAGGAGTTTTTGTCCGGGATGATTTATGGCTATTATTTTGAATACAAAGTTGAAAACAGACTGGATGATTCAAAAGGCTTTTTTGACGTAAAAAACCTCGCTGTTATAAAGTTGAAAGACAATCCGTTCTTCAAATATTCGCAGCTTCAGGAAAGCGCGGGGTCAATAAGGCTTCAGGGCACTTACAGGCTGTCCGATGACCAGAAGACCTACATTAACGGTTTTAATTCTTCACTGGCAGTGATGAGCATGGGAGAAGCGAGCGGCCCATGGATCGGCGACTGGGAAAACCGCATGGATATTTTCAGGAATGCATTGAGGAACGCCGTTTTGAATGAGGCAAAAAAAACATTGAAATCGAGGCCGCTTTATTTGAAAGGCAAACTGAGGCTCAGGGAAAGCCCGGTTTTTTTTGTGAAAAACGGCAACTGGTACGCCAGGGTTATAGTCGATGTTATGATAAGCGATGTGAGCTACAGGGAAAATTATTAAATTAACCTTCAAGCTTGTGAAATTGATTTTAGTGGAGAATTATTAATGAATTTGTTGAATAAAGAATATCCGCCTAATTAACCCGGTGAAAACTTGTAGCCTAAAACCGTGCAAAACCTGCTGAATTTCACGCTATAATTAGTAAAATTTTTTATTAATGAATGTGATCTTGACAATTGTCGAAATTCTCCTGTTTTTACTATTTTTTAGTTTAATCTCCAGGCCGGCTGTGGTATAATCAAAATTCAATCAATTCAACAATCAACGGGTGTGAGTGCATGAAAATCAAGATACATCATTACAAGGATTCGTTAAGGCCCTTATTCATAATTTGCGGGATAGGCTTCATAAGCTTTCTTATCCTGATATTTTTCGACAGGTACAATATCGGGAGGATAGTCAACCTGTTTGCAAATCCTACCGGGAATGACATAGTGGGACTGCTCCTTGCAAATGCGGGCTCACAGATAATAATCGGGCTTTTGAGCATTGCCATGACTGTTGTTGCGATAATCGTGGAGCTGGCCGCCAACCGTTATACGGAGAGGGTCATCGATCTTTTTGTAAGGGACAAGGTTAACATCCTGTATTTCATTTTTCTTTCATCCACATCGCTCTACCTTGTAATAGCGCTTTATTTCAGCAGGAATGACACGATACCGGCAATTCTCACTAACATCACTTCTGTCTCGATGATTCTCTGCATAATGACGCTTGTGCCGTATTTTATCTATGTGTTCCGGTTCCTCGAACCGAGCAATATAATAACGAGGATAGAAAGTGAAATCCTGAAAGGTACAAAACAGGCAAGAAAAACAGTCGTAATCAAAAACAGGCTGCGTGAAAAAATGGATTTTTTCCAGGAACACACGGTTAAGGGTATAGACCAGCTTACTGACATAATTCTGAATTCTATCGAAAAAAAGGACAACATGCTCGCGACCAACTGCATCAAGAGCCTTACGAATTTCGGGATGGATTACCTTTCGCTGAAGCATGAAGAAAAATTTTACGATGAATGGTTCGTGCCGAGCGATTATGTAAGGTACAAGAATGCCGACTTCGTCACATTGATGGACGACAGTTTCAGGATCATCGTCGATGAGAAAATCTGGGTAGAGCAAAAACTCTTCAGGCAGCTCAAGACTGCATTCACCGAATCGGTAAACAAGGCGAGGGATATTTGTACATTCACGGCACAATGCTTCCTGATGATAGGCAAGAAAGCAGTGGACATAAATGATGTCAGGGTATGCAATCTCGTCATAAAATTTTTCAACACGCTTATAAGGACAACATTCAATGAAAAGGATGTGAAGACCTGTTTCAATCTTCTCAACCAGTACAGGCTCCTGGGCGAATACCTCATCGAAAAAGGCGATGAACACCTTTTTTTAAAAATAGCGAATTATTTCAAGTATTACGGGCTCCTTGCCATTGAGAATTTCGATCTGCCGTTCATTCTTGAAACCATTGCGCATGATCTTTGTGATCTTGCCAAAAGAGCATATCTGTCCGGCATGGACAGGAATGGTGAAATTTTATGCATTCTACTCATGATAGATGACGGCTTTGAAAGCGACAAAAATATCCAGAGCCTCCGCGGTGTCATAAAGGCGCAGATAATTCTTGCGGTATTCTACATGAGCCTTAAAGACAGGAAGGCCGGGGCGTGGGCAAGGAAAATTTTTTCAGACATACAGCTCGACATCGAATCCAAAAGCGGCGGGTTTGAAAGGGTGTTCATGATAATAAAGGAACTGAAATATCTCAAGGCGGATTTTTGGGAAATCATCGACCGCGGCCTTAACAGCGACTATGTGCCTGCAGATCAGAAAAAATATCTCAATGCATTCATGGACTGGAT
>JBJKSS010000342.1:0-7651 GCA_046703745.1 Spirochaetota bacterium | reverse complement strand
ATCCTGATAATAACCTCATTTACCAATATTTTCCCCTTTCCATGCCGCTGTTATTTTTTTCTTCATTTCTGGATTTTTCATAATTTTCTTTTTTTTCCTTGTCTTCCAAAGCTTTCAATAATTTGTCAATATCTTCTTTTGACAAATTATTATTCTGCGACTGATTCGTGTTGTTCTGCTTGGGTTCGGTCTTATTTTCATTATTTTTTTTATTTTTATTTTCACTGTTATTTTGGGGCTGTGGTTTATTGCTTTTCCCCGATTCTTTCTTTAAGAGATCGCAGACGGCATAATTATACCGCGCATCATCATCATTGGAATTATATTTCAATGATTTTTTAAAAAAATCTGCCGCCTGTGAAAAATTCTGATTTTTAAATTCATTCAGTCCGTAGTTATAATAAATCATTGCCTTTAGCTTGTCATCTTTTGTTATAGCCAGGGAATCTTCATAATACTGGCTCGCTTTTTTATAATCATTCAATTTATAAAAAATGTTCCCGATATTGTAATACAGTCTGGCCAGATCATCCTTTTTGAAAAAAATCTCGCTTGAAAGATATTGCTCCAGAGCCTTCTTATATTTTCCCTTTTTAAAAGAAATGTTGCCGAAAAAACCCCCGTTTGGGTTCCTGAACCAGCTTTTTTTGATTTTAATGTCAGTTCCCGACTTTTCACCAGCAGAATAGGAATACATATTCACTAATAATAGACAAAATAATGCAATAATGAATATTTTTTTCATATTTTTTACCTTTGTGTCAACCAGTCGAATTTATCAAATTTCAAACTGAGAAATCTCCCCTGATCCAATAAGAAACCAAGGCAAAACAAAATCAGTGCCGGAATTAAAAATAAATCATACCTGTCTTTTCTCTGTTTGTATTTAAATTCTTTTTTGCCAGTCTTTTCAATATTTTTGATACCGGCTAAAGCATTGACCAAAAAATTTTTTGAATTAATAATGCCAAGATATTCACCGTCAGTTTTGTCCGCAATTAATTTCAAGGAGCCCTCATCAAGCTTGCTCATTACAGGGTCGCCTTTTTCATCCTTTACATAACCTATTTTTTCCCCGTTACTTATGACGGGGATCGGTTCGCCATTTTGGGTGCCAACCCCGGCTGTAAAAACCCTTATACTTGAATCCTTGAATTTATCTATAAAACTGTTTATGTTGCCCTGCAAATTTTCACCGTCTGTAATAAGGATAACCATATTACTCTTGCTGTCATCATCTTCAAAGGCATCCCTGGAATTTACAAGAGCCTTGCCGATATTTGTCCCGTCTTTGCCAAGATATCCGGGATAAAGGGAATCAAGGAAAAAATCCAAAGCAGCATAATCGTACGTGATGGGACTGATCAGTTCACTGTCTCCGCTGAATACCATGAGCCCGATCCTGTCCTCTGTTTCGGATTCGAGAAGGGTAGAAATCGCCTTTTTTGCAATTTCAAATCTTGAAGGAATTTCATCTGTGGTTTCCATTGAATAGGAGGAATCAAGCAATATTAAAATGTCCCGGCCCTTGAATTTAGTGTCGATATTTTCGATGCCCCATTTCGGTCTTGCAAGGGCAATGATAAAAAAACATAAGCCGATTATATAAAAAATTACCTTGAGCCATTTTTGTCCTTCTGAATAATAAGGCATTATTATCGGCAAGTTGCTGCCGGCTATTTTTATCGCTCTCTTTTTAGTTAGAATCACATCGAGAAGAAAAAGAGCCGCAACAACAGGCAGCAAAAGGAAAAACCAGAAAAAATAAGTGCTCTCAAACATCCTATATCAACCTTTTAAAAACAAAAGAATTTAAAAACAGGCCCAGCAAAAAAATAAGTATGCCGATATATGCATATTTATATCCGACATCCTTGAATCTTGTGTATTCATATGTTTCTATTTTGTGCTTTTCGATTTTATCGATTTCATTGAATATATAACCCAGCTCGCCCGAATTCTGGGCATGAAAAAATTTCCCGCCTGTCGAATTGGCTATTTTTTGCAGACTGCCCATGTCGATATCTTCATCGAACCCGATCCCTATTGTATAAACTTTTATTCCAAGCTGCTTTGCTATTTCAGTCGCTGCTTCGGGAGTTATTTCACCATAATTGTTTTTGCCATCGGTTACAAGGATAATTATTTTTGAATTCATTTTGTCGTTGTCTTTGAGTTTAAGAAGCCTATTAATTGCACTTGCCAGCCCCACACCGATCGCTGTCCTTGAACTGTTGTCCTTGTTGGGATCGATAATGATCCTTTTAACAATATCTTTCAATAAATTGTAATTTAAAGTGGCCGGACATTTGATTATCGATGATTCTCCGAATACGACAAGACCGATCCGGTCACCCTTTCTTTTGTCAACAAAATTGCATATAATCGATTTTGCCGCCTCTATGCGGGGCTGTTTCAAAAAATCATTTGTTGTCATGCTTCCCGAAACATCCAGACTTATCATTATATCGATGCCTTCTGAGATTATTTTTTCTTTTTTTATACCGCTTTGAGGTTTTGTGAGGCTGAATGCTATGATGAATAATCCGAGTAATATCATGAAAAGTGTAACAAAATATCCGGCAACGTGCAAAGAAAATCCTCTTTCAATGAAGCTGACATCAGTTACCTTTGCACCCTTTTTAAAAATAAATCTGGAAATAATCACCATTATAAAGCAAGATAACGGTAAAATAAGAAATAAAAGTGCCCAGGGATTATCCAGTCTGTAAATTTTCATTAATTATTTTTTCCCTTAAAGTTGTCAAAATTTTCCTTCTCCGATAATGAAATGCTGTAAAAATGAATATCTTTTCCCATATCGCCGATTATCCTGACATAATCCATGATTCTGTCATAATCAGCTTCAGCCTTGGCGAATTTAATCATGTCTATTTCATTGAATGTTTTACTGATTTTTGCTATCAGATCATTCTCAAATTTTTTCTTGCGCAGGGTTAATGTAAGTTCATAGGTTGTTTCGGAAGGTGCATTCAGTGAAAATTCATTATAGATCAATTTTTTCAATATTTCGGTTAGCCCGGACAATTTTTTTTCTACAATTTTCCTTTCATCATCCCGGTCAAAATTTATTTTAACCATCTCAGCGAGGAATTCCTCATAAGGCGGCAGTTTATTTTTTTCAGGATTTTTCCTTTCTTTCATCATCTTTTTATATATGAAAAAATACAGGAAAGCCCCTATAAAAAAAAGAACTGTTATTATGAGCAAAATTATCAGATAAAAAGAAAAAACAAACGGCATGTTCGCCTGATTTTTCTCTTTTTTTAATTTTATTTTTGTCGGATCCTTCGTATTCTTGATATTTTTGATTTCCTCATCCGTCAACGGGTTTTTTACACTAATTTGATATTTGTCACTGGTCAGATACAATATCTTTCCGTCGGAAGTAGAAATAGGTATCGTAAAAGAAAAATCCTTGTATACACCGCTTTCAAAAAAAGTGAATTCTATTTCAAGATTTAGGCAATTGTTGCTGATTTCATCCTTTTTTGAACTTATTTCGACATCATTGCTTGTAGCATTCATCTCTTCCCATAAAACTTTCACTTTTTTCATGTTCTGTATTTTTATCTGCAGCAGTATTTTTTCGCCAATCTTGATATTATCAGAGCTTATTTTTGAAACTATGCCATTATCCTGGTAATTGTTTTCCCCTGAGGCATTCAACAAAATGCAGGTTATAAATATAAGCGATATATAAAATTTTTTCATACCCTTATTTTTTTTACCCTTTTGCGGAAATATTCAATGAGAATTTTTTCGATGTCATCATCCGTATCCAGTATCATCGGTTCGATGTTAAGCTTTTTCAATTCCCTCAAAAAAAGCTCATTCTGCCTGCTTCTCTCCAGGATTGATCTTTTGTAGGATTGTGAAGAGGTATCTATAAGGAATAATTCCCCTGTTTCATTGTCAATCATGTCGACAAGTCCGATATTTACCGGTATTTTTTCAAATTTGTCCCTGATTATAATCGGGATTATGTCATGCTTTTTGGCAGTAATGAAAAGTTTTTTATTGTCAATCCTGGAATAAAAATCGGATAATATGAAAATTACTCCACGCCGTTTCATGTTTTCTATAGCATAATCAATGGCAAGATTGATGTTTGTTCCCCTGTTTTCAGGCTTGATGAAAATTATATCCCTGATCAGCCTCAGGGTCGTATTTTTGTTTTTTGCAGGGGGAATGAATTTTTCGATTTTATTTGTAAAAAAAATTGCACCTATTTTATCCTGATTTTTAAGTGCTGTAAATGCCAATACGGAAGCGATTTCAGCCGCCCTTTGACTCTTTGTATTTTTTTTTGATCCGAATTCAAGAGAGCCTGAGCAGTCGATTAAAAGCATGACGTTCAACTGTCTTTCTTCCCTGAACCTTTTTATGTATGGAAAATCATGCCTTGCCGTAACGTTCCAGTCAATGCGCCTGTAATCATCTCCGGGATTATATTCCCTTACTTCCTGGAATTCCATGCCGTACCCGCGGAAAACAGAATTATATCCGCCGCTTATCGCCTCATTTACAAGAATCCTGGATTTTATATTTATTTTTTTAATAATTTTTAGAAGTTCTGAAGGAATTTTTTCTTTATTATCGGTATTTTTCATGTTCATTTTTATTGAATCCGATTAAACAGTTAAGGAACTACGATAGAATTGAATATTTTCGTTATTATATCTTCAGATAAAATTCCTTCTGCTTCGGCTTCATAACTCAATATTATTCTGTGTCTTAATACAGGGAAACTTATCATTTTGACATCATCTGCATTGACAAAGCCCCTGCCTGACAATAAGGCATTTGCGCGTGCCGCCCTTGCAAGGAAAATACTTGCCCTGGGAGAAGCTCCATAATCAATATAGGAATCAATATCGAGATTGTATTCTTTGGGTTCACGTGTTGCATTGACAATCTCGACTATATAATTTTTTATCCTGTCACTTATGTATATTTCATTTATCAAACCTGAGAGATTGTTTAATTTTGAGTTTGTTAGTATTTTTGATACGGCAATTTCGTTATTGTTGATCATGCGGTCCAGTATTATTTTTTCTTCCTCTTTTTTTGGGTATTTGATCCGTATTTTAAGCATGAACCTGTCGATCTGTGCTTCGGGCAGATTGTATGTCCCCTCCTGTTCAATGGGGTTCTGAGTGGCCATTACGAGGAAGGGTTTGGGAAGATCATATGACCTGTCGCCTATCGTAACCTGTCTTTCCTGCATGGCTTCGAGCAGGGCGGACTGTACTTTTGCCGGCGCCCTGTTGATCTCGTCAGCGAGAATCAGGTTATTGAATATCGGTCCTTTTTTGGGTTCGAATTTGCTTTCCTTTTGATTGAATATCAATGTTCCTATAATGTCCGAAGGCAGTAAATCGGGGGTAAACTGAATCCTGTTGAAACCCAGGTTTAAAATTTCAGATAAAGTTTTTATCGTAAGAGTCTTGGCCAGGCCGGGTACTCCCTCTATCAGTATATGACTGTTGGTGAGCAGCCCCATCAATACTCCGCGGATCATTTCTTCCTGACCCACAATGCGCTTTTGTAGTTCAGAAAAGATTGACTCTATAACAGGCAATTCTTTTTCTACCTTATCGTGTATTTCTTTAACCAGTGCATCCAATTTTTAACTCCAAGTAAGTAATTTGATTAAATGATTAGTTTACAGATTAAAACAGTTTATTTTTATTAAAAATATTTAAATAAGGAAAGTAATATAGGTTTGATTTACATTTGTTTTACACGAAAAAACAGGCTCAATTAAATTTATTAATTGAGCCTGTTTTTTATTTAAAAATAATTATTTTACAAAACATTTATCGGCATAATAAGAGCCCAGTTTAACAATAAACCATGGTTTGTAAATGCCCAAAGTAATACATGTTAAAATACCGCCGATCAAATATATTGAGAATAATTTCCCGCCTTCAAGGGTCAACTCAAATTTTGACGTTTCAGCGTAGGTAATATTTGAAACGACATAATTTTGCATTTTTGCAATGGCCCATGCAAAATAAATTCCAAGAGTGATGCCTGTTAAAATCGCATTCTGAAGCATAATGCTGAATAAAGCACCGCCGTCTCCTGTAAAACCGAATGCCTTGCCGTCATACATGGTATTTTCAGCAAAATATTTGTAATATTTAACCAGTGCCCATGCAAAATAAATTCCCAAAGTTATGGAAATTAAAATATTATTGATAAAGATTATACTGAATAATTTTGCACCGTCACCCTTGAATTCAAATGGTTTGCCATCCAGTTCGGTTTTTGAATAAAAATATTTGCTTATTGCTACAATTGCCCAGGGAATATAAATACCAATTGTAATTGTACATAATATCCCTTGAACCAAAAACAGGCTGAAAACCTCTCCGCCTTCACCCTTGAATTCAAATTTTTTGCCGCCAAGTGTGGTCTTACTCATCATGTACCTGATAACTTTAACCATTGCCCATGCACAGTAAATTCCAAGGGTAATCGATATAAGAATCAAATTAATTAATATGATACTGAATAATTCTTTACCGTTCCCTTCAAACTTGAATTGTCCTTTCATAAATAAGCTCCTTTTAATATGATTTTTTTTAATATTTAATTCATCAGGCTTTTAACCCGATGATTAATTGCCAGACTTAATGCCATACCACAAAAAGTTTCCCTTAAGGGCAAAGTCAGTTTTTTCAGCCTTTCGGAATTCCTCTTTGACTGGTGTATGATTTTAAAATAAATTTTTTTCTTCCTGTTAAAATCCGTAAAAACAAAAAATCCGCCGCAAAGACACCACCATGCAAATGCAAAAAAGACAAATTTAATAATGCCGTTTATAAAAAATGATAACAAAATTGATGCCCCTGCCAAAATAATAAATACCCACACAGGAATATTAATAATAATAAAATCTTTTATAGGCATAAAATATCTTTTTTAAGTTTAAATTTTTATGTAAATGTATTATACATTTTATATTATAAAAGGTTATGATACAACAAAAAAAGTAAAAAACACTTTTTTTTAAAAAAAATATATTTTTTTTTATTTTTGATGATAATTATAGTAATTTATAATTTAAGGGAAAAATTTGCGGTCAAATAAAGCAAATTTTTGTTTGGCTGAAGATTGATCGGGCAGCTAATAACAAATAAAATAACAATGGATTTTTATTATGAACAAATATTTTAACGATATTGTCAAATTATTGATAATGGTTCTGGTTTTCCTTGGCATTTCTGCCGGTATATATTTTCTGGCTGCAAATTTGCATAAAAAATCCCTGGTTCCGGGACAAACCAAAGACTGGGAGCTGGCACTGGAATTGAAGCTAAAAGACCTTATAAAAGATAATAATGATATCAAATATAAAACAATAAATAATAAATATGTTACGGACTCCGTTGAAATAATAAAAAACAGACTGGCAGATTATATTGATAATAATCCTTATGATATCGAGGTTATCGTTATTGATTCGCCTGTAGTCAATGCGGTAACGTTCCCTGGCGGTCTGATAGTAGTTTATTCAGGACTCCTGAAAATTCTTGATTCCCCGGAACAGCTTGCTGCCGTACTGGCCCATGAAATGGGGCATGTGGTGAATAGGGATCCGATGCATGCAGTATTAAGG
>JBJKSS010000341.1:0-19421 GCA_046703745.1 Spirochaetota bacterium | reverse complement strand
ATGCATGCAGTATTAAGGCAATTCAGCCTTTCGGTTTTGTCCAATATCATTACCGGAGGAAATTCCGATGTTTTAAACCAGATTATCCTTACTCTCGTAAACAACAGTTTTTCGAGGGAACAGGAAGCCAGAGCCGACCATTTTGCATCAAAATTGCTGATCGAATCAAAAATCAATCCTGAGCATCTGGCCGATGTATTTAAAAAATTAAAGGCAGAAGAAAAAATAATACTTGACAAAAACATCATGAAATATGTAAGTACACATCCTGATATTGACAACAGAATAAAGGATGCTGAAAAAATGGCGAAAGACTTCAAGGGGAAGGAAGTTAAAATCGATGTTGATTGGATAAAACTCAAGAGAAATTTACCAAATATATTCAATTAATTTATTGGTTTTTTTCTAATTATGGATTATACTTTTTTGATTTAATCATTAAAGAATGAGGCAGTATGACAAAATTATATATAAAATTTATTCTTGTTTTAATATTTTTAACTATTACATTAATTTTATCCTGTTCTGAAGAATCGATAAATACTTGTTATCATAATATAAGTTTTAATTTTAAATCTATAAAACAAACAAATAATCATGCTTTTGATAAATCAACAAACGGTATCGTAAACTTAAAATATTCTGCTTCTGAAAATGAAGATTTATACAAAATAGGGGTAAATCTTCTTGTTTTCGGTGTAATTTGCGGAGTAATAGGAACAACATTAATCGGATCAGGGTTTCTGCTTACATGGATATTATCATTAAAAATCGGATGGACTTTTGGCAGAACTTTGTCAAGCCTGATCCTATCATATTCATTATTCGGAACTTCATCATATTATGCATCGTTGGCTATAAGTGCCTGGGTAGTAGGGGGGGTATTTTCCATACTTTTTCTTCTGATAATCCCCGGCATAGTATTGATGTCCATAGGCTCAAGAACATTCTCTGAACGGATAAATCCTTTGCAAGACGGCATAGGTGTTTCCTTTAAATTATAAAATAAGTTATTATATCTTGATTTATTTTTAATTATATTTTATATATCAATCAATATGAACATAACCTCCTTTGATGATATAATTAATGTGTGGGCCAATGATGCGGATAAACTGGCTTTATTTGCATTTTTATTTTTTTTGCCGTTTAATTTAATATTGATTATTTCATTTTTTACCGAATCAAATAATAAAAAAGAAAGAATTTCATCAATTCAGATAATTTATACAATAATTTTTTTATCTTCTTTGATCGCTATCATCGGTATTGGACAGGTTATTCTGGCTGATTACCTTGATTCACTGATTCGTTCCGCAGGAATAATATTCTTCGTTTCGGGATTCATTTTGATGTATGTAATTAACAGGTTGACATCAGATATCAGGGACTTTAAAAGGAACAAGTCAGGTTTATTCATATACAACATGGTTAGATTCCCTGAATATTCATGCCTTATTTTGATAACGGCAGGTATGTCTTTGTCAAGTTTAAGTCCGGTTAGCTTTTTTTTCACATTTTTAATACTTGTTCCCCTCATTATTCTAAATATAAAAAAAACTGAAAAAAAATCGGCAGCAAATGACAGCAGTTATATTGATTATTTAAACGATACACCCATGATTATACCCAGTTTTAAAAAAATAATTTTAAAACAAAAAAAATAAAATAAAATTAAAGGAATTGAAATGAAAAACATCAAATTGGCGGTTTATCCGATATTACTTCTCGTATTAATTTTTTCATGCAGGAACATGGAAAAAATAGCTGTTTTCAATAATGGCTGTGTTTACCATTACGAGGTAAAGGACAGATATGACAAACTTACCGTTGAAGAGAAAAAAAACATTAATACAACAGATGAGCTTTCCAAATTCGTCAGAAAAATAGCCCTGGAAAAAATCATATTGGCAAAGGCCTATACCGAAAACCTTGACAAAAAAGACAGTGTATTGAAGGAACTCGAAAAATCAAAAAAGGACATTTCTTTCAGCATTCTTAAAAAGAAGAATGTTATCGACAAGTTCGCGATAGTCAGAGACGATTATAATAAATATGCAAAATTGTACGACCTGTATCAGATAGTAAAAAGAATCGATCCAAAAGATTCACGAAAAAATGAAGAGTCAAAACGGGAACTGACAGGTATAGCAGGAAAAATCAGCGATCTGAATTCGTTTATGGAAAATGCAAGAAAATACTCGGATGACATAACAGCCGGTGACGGTGGTCATGTGGGTAAAATCAGGCTGGGGGTTATGGAAGATGATATTGACAGGGCCATCCGGAATATGAAAGTAAATAAAGTTTCAGAAGTCATAGAATCATCAAACGGTTATCATTTGCTGTACATTGCCTCAACAGAAGATGTAAAAATAGATGATATAATTAATGACAAGGATCTGTTTGATACTATTTACAATGAAAAAAGCAACAAGCTCGAAGAAGAATGGTATGACAGGCTTTTAAAGGACAAAAGACTCAAAATCGATGAGGATTCCATAAAACATAAAATAAACAATGCCACCCCTGTTATTTCCTATAAAGATAAAAAAATCACGGGAAAGGATTTTTTTGATATTGTTAATCAGTACAGGCAATCCAATTTTCCGGAACCTACGTCCGATGATTTAATCAAACTTGCAAAATCCCTCGCACTGAATCTGGTGCTTGAACAACTGTCAACCGATCCGAAAATTGTAAACTCGGCGGAATTCAAAAAGATGCTTCAGACCAAAAAGGAATATATCATGATGAATGAATATATGAATGATCATCTGATCATTCCTGAAGTCAATGATGGTTTAATAAAGGATTTTTATGAAAAAAACAAAAAATTATTATTCACATTCAAGCTTGATAACGGGAAAATCTATGTCCAGCCGCTGGATGAAGTAAAAAAATTTATCAGCCAAAAGCTTGAAACAATAATGGTACAGGATGCAAAAATAAATATTTACAAGAAACTCATTGAAAATGAAAAACTTGTTATTAACAAGGATAAGCTGTCCGGCTTGAAAGTTGATTTGTTCAGGGAGAAATTATAAACAAACAGTTGTATTTTTTATATTATATAGAGGAAACTCATGCCTGAAGGTCTTGTAATGTGGGGGGTGAAAAACATTTATTATGTTTTTGATTATGAATCAAAAAAAGAATATAAATGCACTATCAAGGGCAAGGTTATAGAAACTGATTTCAGGATCAAAAACCGAAAAGAAACTAACCCTATTGTTGTCGGAGATCATGTCTTTTTTGAAGGGACCGATAATGAAAATGGTATAATACTAAAAAGATTACCCCGTAAAAATGAATTCAAGAGACTTAAGGCAGGCGGGAGGGTAGTGCAGACGATATTCGCCAATATCGACTGTCTTATTGTTGTCGATTCGGTCGCTCACCCTCCGATAAGGCCGTATTTCATTGATCGCTGCCTTTTTTCTGCAGAATACCTCGATATACCGGCCATTATCGTTATAAACAAGATCGATCTGCTTGACAGGAAGCTTCGTCCGGAATTCAACCGTTTGAAAAAAGTTTATGAAAAACTCTCCTATAAAATTATTGAAACATCCGTTGTTGATAACAGCGGCATCGATGAGTTAAAGGCTTTTCTCGGCAGCAGTCTTGTGACATTCAACGGGAGATCAGGAGTGGGTAAAAGCTCCCTTATTAAGTCGCTTGATCCGTTATACAATGATATTAAAATCGGTGATATAAATGAAAAATACGACAGGGGAATGCATACCACGACCTATTCAAAAATTTATCCGCTTTCATTCGGCGCAAAGATAATCGATACCCCCGGCATCAGGGAGCTTTCAATTTATATTGACAGGGAGGAAGATGTTGAAAAATACATCAGGGACTTTAATGAGTTACGGGATGAATGCAGATTTGACAATTGTCAGCATATCAACGAGCCGGGCTGCAGGGTGCTTGAGGCCCTGAAAAGCGGTGAATTGGAGCCCAACAGGTATGAAAGTTACATGAGGATACGCGGCACCATAGACAAGCTTGATGATTCAAAAATCTAAAAATAGCAGAGAGTTGTGTCGAAATTTTTTTTGAACCCCGTTTTAAGATACAGGTTTATTGCCGCTTCATTGCCTTTTTTAACAAACAGTGCTATTGCTTTTTTATCATAATTTTCAAATATGTCCTTAATGATATTGTTAAGGCATATTTTTGATAATCCCATTTTTCTGTATTCCTTCCTCGTATAAATCCCTCCCAGCTGGAACATGTCCGGGGTTTCTCCATTAATGTTCACCTTTGACAATGCGTATCTTCTTTTTGTATTCATTTCGATAATGTCGGTAAAAACTGCATAAACAAGCTTGTTTTTGAGTATTTCCCTGAATGAGGCCATTTCTGCAAAATACGGATAATAGGAATTTTTCTCATAAACTTCTTCCTTGTGATACTGGTACTGTAGGCTCTTTAAAAGCTCAAAATCCTTCGGAGTGCATTTCAGGCAGTAGTAATTATTCTTTTTAATGTCATCATAAATGAAGTCGTTTTTTTGCAGAATCATTACATGATAATTGATGTTTCGTTTGGGTTTTGTTTTTAAAAATTTCAAAATTCCCGCAACTGTCTCCGACCTGCCATAAACAGAAAACAAACCTGCCGATTTTTTGTTTATCAATCTTCCAGCATATTCAAGGTATTCATCCTTTAAATCAAGATAAAAATGCCCGCCGGAAGAATAACCGACAAGAGAGTCGATTTTATTTTCCTTGTTAAACGGAATAAAATTCAAATGGGACGGTATTTTTGTGAAATCATTGTTGAATTCACTTAAAATGCTGATGAAATATATATCATTTTCAACTAAATATTTAATTATATTGTTTTCGGGTAATATCATCCATGATTGCCTGTTATAATCTTAATAAAGGTTGCCTCTTATTTTATCAACATATTTCCCTGCATTTTCACTGGCCCTTGCTCCGTCGGATGCCGCACATACAATCTGTTTGAAAGTGCCGCTTCTCACGTCGCCCGCAACATAAATACCGGGAATCATCGTTGAAAGATTTTCATCACCGATAATATATCCATCCGTATCAAGCATGTCCTTATTGACAAATTCATTATTCGGATCATTACCTATGAATATGAAAACCCCGTCGATTTGTTTTTCATACTCTTCGTTTGTGGTCATGTTTTTTAAAACAGCACCCTTAACCGTTTGATCACCCCTGATTTCAACCAGGCATGTATTGAACAAATTCTTAATATTGGCAACGCCGACGGCCCTGTCAACAAGATTTTTTACGGCCCTGAATTTTTCCCTCCTGTGAACTATGAAAACATTTTTTGCAAACTTGGAAAGAAATATTGCTTCAGACACCGCTGTATCCCCGCCTCCGACAACGATGATATCCCTGTTTTTGAACAATGGCCCGTCACATGTCCCGCAATAACTCACCCCTCTTGAGATGAATTCGTTTTCTCCGGGAATATTGAGCTTCCTGTGATTGGCGCCTGATGCTATTACTATGGAATGAGCATAATAAAATTTATGCTCGGTTATGACCGTAATTGCCGAGGCGTTTTTTTCTATTTTAACGACATTTTCAAATATTTTTTTCGCTCCGAATTTGTCGATCTGTTTAGAAAGCCTGTCCTGAAGTTCAAAGCCGGTTATGCCTGCCGGAAAACCGGGATAGTTTTCTATTATATCGGTAAGCATGATCTGTCCACCCAGGCCGATTTTTTCTATGAGCAGTATATTGTAGCCGTTCCTGCCCGCATATAAAGCGGCGGTCAATCCTGCAGGCCCTCCGCCGATTACAACAACATCATAAATATCATTCATCACTAATTCCTTGAAAAAATTGGATACATCTGGTAATATATAGCAAAAATTGGCGCTTTTATAAAGATTTTTTATGCGGAGAATCTGATAAATGATCATTAATTTCAAAAATAAAGTTTTGGATTTCACCAATAACAAAATTTACATAATGGGGATTCTCAACGTTACGCCGGATTCATTCAGCGACGGCGGAAAATTCATGCACATGGACAAGGCGCTGCACCATGCCGAAGATATGATTAAAAACGGCGCTGACATAATCGATATCGGCGGGGAATCAACAAGGCCCTTCAGCGCCCCCGTGTCCCTTGATGAAGAATTAAATCGTGTCATTCCCGTGATCGAGGCGATTAATAAAAATTTCGACACGATTATTTCCATAGACACATACAAAAGCAGGGTAGCGGAAGAGGCATTGAAAAACGGTGCGGAGATCATCAATGATATCAGCGGTTTTACATTTGATGAAAACATGAAAAACATAGCACTAAAATACGATGCCACATGCGTGGTGATGCATATCAAGGGCACTCCGCAAAACATGCAGGTTAACCCTGTTTACGAAGATATAGTTGCCGAAATTTTCAATTTTTTCACTGACAAAACTGCCGGGTTAAAATCTTCCGGAATTAAAAAAATAATAATAGACCTCGGTTTCGGTTTCGGGAAAAATCTTGATGACAATTATAAATTATTGAAGAATATGAAGATATTCTCAAATCTCGGATTTCCAATACTGGTCGGCATTTCAAGAAAGTCAATGATAGGCAAGATAATAGATGTACTGCCCCAGGACAGAATATCGGGAACAATAGCCCTCAATACAGTCGCAGTCTTAAACGGTGCAAAAATAATCAGGGTTCATGATATTCAGGAAAATTTCCAGGCAGCAAAGGTTATTGAAAAATATCTTGACAGTTTCTGATCCTATTTGGATTTTTCATTAATCACTTCCTGCAGGAAGTTGAGTATCTCATCAAGTTTTTTAAAATGGATATAGGCAGGATCCTTGTTAAAATTTGTTTTATCGTATTCAAGGACCATTTTCAGCAGGTTGTAGACCAGTTTTGCAAGGATTTTAATGTTCATCTGATAATTCTTGACAGCCATTTGGAAAAGTATATTGTCATTCGGATTCGCAGCACCCATTGCCGAGAAAAAACTAGTGCCGGTATATGAATAAATATTTGGAATTACCTTAACCTTTACTTCCCTGATAAAATAGGCAATCGCATTGATGCTTAGATAAATGTCTTCGATCGATCCCTTTGAATCAAAATATAATGTCTTCAGATCAAAGATAATATTCATATTGTGTCTGATATCAAGAGGCAGATCCAGTTTTAATATTATATTTTTTACGTATTTATTGTTCAGGTTGGTATCAAAATGATTTTTTACCTCGTTTATATACTGTTTAATATCATCCTGCATTGCCATATTGCATTCTCCTGTGATTCGAATTACTATCAATATAATCCATAAAAAAGGATTATATTATATTTTTTACTTTTTAACAAATATTATTTTGCTGCCGTCAAAATCAATTTTAACAGTGTCTTTTTCTTTTATTTTCTGTGAAATAATTTCTTTCGACAGTTCGTTTTCAATATAAGTCTGGATTGCCCTTTTTACCGGTCGTGCCCCGAATTGGGTATCAAAACCCGCATCGCCTATAAATGAAAGTACTTTTTCTGTGAATTCAACATTGATATTTTTTGTTTTCAATCTTTCAACAAGCTGCCTTAATTGAATCAATATGATACCGCGGATATGGTTTTTGTCAAGCTTATGGAACAATATGATAGCATCTATCCTGTTCAAGAACTCCGGCTTGAAAAATGAATGTATCTCACCGATTATTTTATCCCTTATTTGATCAATGTTTTCCGCAGTCTGGATATACTGGGAGCCAATATTGCTCGTCATTATAATGATCGTATTTTTAAAATCTACGATACGTCCCTGGCCATCGGTGAGTCTTCCGTCATCCAGAAGCTGGAGCAGTATGTTGAAAACATCGGGATGGGCTTTTTCAATTTCATCAAAAAGTATCACGGAGTACGGCCTTCTCCTGACGGTTTCTGTCAACTGCCCGCCCTGTTCATATCCGACATACCCCGGAGGTGCGCCTATCAATCTTGAAACGGAAAATTTTTCCATGTATTCGGACATGTCTATCCTCGTCATGGCCCTTACATCATCAAACAAAAGTTTTGCCAAAGATTTGGCGAGTTCTGTTTTCCCGACGCCGGTGGGGCCTGCAAATATAAATGAACCTATCGGCCTGTTTTCATCGGATATGCCTGCCTTGTTCCTTCGTATGGCATTGCTCACCGCAGATATGGCCTCATCCTGTCCTATTACCATTTCATGCAGGTGTTTTTCAAGCTCAAGCAGTTTTTCCCTGTCACTTTTGAGCATGGTGCTCACAGGGATGCCGGTCCAGCTGGCTACGACGCTTGCTATGTCCTCCTGTGTGACTTCATCCTTGAGATACCTTTTATTCTTGTGGAGTTCCTTGATCTTTGAATTCAATTTTGACAGATCATTTTCAAGTTCGATCCGTTTGCCGTATTTAATTTTGCTGGCTTCTTCCAGGTTGCCCTGCCTGATATATTCTTCTTCCATTGTCTTGTAATTTTCAAGCTCGGCCTTGATCCTGCCGATTTGTGAAATTACATTTTTCTCGTTGTTCCACTGAAGCTTCATCGCATCAACCTGCGATTTCAGATCGGAGAGTTCCTGCTGCAATGCCTGTAATCTTTTTTTGCTTGATTCGTCGTTTTCGCGGCTCAAAGCCTGCTCTTCCATCTTCAATTGCAGCATTTTCCTGTCGATTACATCGATTTCTTCGGGCTGGCTTTCGATCTGCATCTTCAATCTGCTCGATGCCTCGTCAATCAGGTCGATGGCCTTGTCAGGCAAAAATCTGTTTGTTATGTACCTGTTTGACAAAACCGCAGCGCTGATTATTGCATTGTCGGTTATTTTCACATTATGATGAATTTCATACCTTTCCTTCAAGCCGCGCAAAATTGCAATGGTATCTTCAACGGTCGGCTCCTTGATATACAGCGGCTGGAACCTTCTTTCCAGAGCAGCATCTTTTTCAATGTACTTTCGATATTCATCAAGAGTGGTTGCTCCTATGCAATGAATGCCGCCACGTGCAAGTGAAGGTTTAAGTATGTTGGAAGCATCCATTGACCCTTCAACCGACCCGGCACCGACCAAAGTATGAAGTTCATCAATGAAGAGTATTATCTGCCCCTCGGATTTTTCGATTTCATGAATAACCGCCTTGAGCCTTTCCTCGAATTCTCCCCTGAATTTGGCCCCTGCTACGATCATGCTCAAATCCAGTGCCAGTATTTTTTTATCCTTCAGGCTTTGAGGCACATCGCCCTCGACAATTCTCCTGGCAAGCCCCTCTGCAATGGCTGTTTTACCGACGCCGGGCTCGCCTATGCACACAGGATTGTTTTTGGTCCTCCGTGATAAAATCTGTATCACCCTGCGTATTTCATCATCCCTGCCTATAACAGGGTCAATCTTGTTTTGTCTGGCAAGGGCTGTCAGATCCCGGGTGTATTTTTCCAGTACCCTGTATTTGCCTTCCGGATCCTGATCCGTGACCTTTTGATTGCCCCTGATCTGCTTTAATGCCAGCAGTATATTGTCTTTTGTTATACCGAGCCTTTTGAATAAATCCTGCACCTTGCTGTGTATTTTGAGTATTCCCAGGATGATATGTTCGACCGAGATGTATTCATCATCGAGAGACTTCATTTCCTTTTCGGCCTGTATCAAAAGCTGGTTCAAGCCGGCGGACAGATAGGGATTTGCCGTTGCCTGGCCGACAATTGTCGGTTTTTGATTCACCAGTGCCTGGAGCTCTGACTTGATCCTTGATGATCCGGCTCCAATTGCATCAAACAGGGGCGCAGCAATACCTTCCTGCTGATCAAGGAATGCAAGCATTAAATGTTCCGTGTCAATTTCACTGTTACCTTTTTGAATTGCAATGCCTGATGCCGCCTGCAGACCCTGTTGAACCATAACTGTCAATTTGTTAAAATCCATAATGCATTCCCCGCAAAAAGTCAGATTAACATTAATCCTATAATAAACATAATTTAATATAATTCAAATTTTAAATAGCCAAATTTAATGTTTTTTTACCTGGATTTTTTTAATTCAACCCTTTTGAAAAATTTTCAAGAAAACCATCCTGCGGCATTTCGATTTTGCCAAAATTTTCTCTCATGTTCTTAAATTGACTGAAAAAACTGTTTTTTACCCGGTCATTGATAAAATCAACTGCATTCAACCCGGAAATATAATTTTGTAATTCAGCGGCATTGCCGATCAATTTGCTGTCCTGTACTATATTTTTGATTACAGGGATGTTGATATTTTCATAAAAATAGGGCTTTAGAGAAGTTTCATCGTATATCATTTTTTGGGAATCAAAGCTTAACAGATAATCGATAAAAATACCGGCTTGCCTTTTATGCCGTGATTTTTCCAGAATCCCGGTGACTTTTTGTGAAAGCCCTATGTATTTCATGCCGTCAACCAGATATATTCTGTATCCGTCTCCGGGATATGAAAGTGCGCTGCTGATTCTCATGAAATCGGCGGAATCAACGCCGTCTTTCAAATAATATTTTTTATCGATATTTTTCATCCTGTCGATATAAGTGTTCCTTACATCATTGCCGAAATTGTAATATTTGTCAAAATTATAATAAAAATCAAAAGCTTTTTTTGACTCATTCGTGTCGAATGAATACCTGCTGTTTTGATTTATTATCCTGGAATTAAAAATGAAATAGTAGTCAACTTCATCGAGAGCGGACAATGAAGGCGTGAATCCCAGCCTGATCCTGTTTAATCTGGTATCAGGTTCATATACATTGAATTTTTTTGAGACATTGACAAATCCATCAACCGTTAAAGAGCCGTCCAGTTTTTTACCGGACAAACTTTCGTCCCTCGTTATAATAACGGGAAAATCGACGGAGTAAAGTGAGAGCTTATAATCATTCAACGCTGAGTATTTATAAAAAAGACCGTAATACAGATCATTTTGGGCGGATAAAATTCTGGAATAAGATTTCAGGTTTGCAAAAAGATTTTTTTTCAGCGGCGCTGAAGAATTCAACCTGAAAACCGCAATATCATAATTTTTATTTTTCAATGTTTTCAGGAAATCCGTTAAATTTTTCACTGTTCCATTTTTGATCTTCTGGTAATCAACATCCGCCTTGATATCCGGATTTTTTGAATTGAAAGAATTGACGGATTGAATTATACTCAAATCGTCCGTTATTACAGAAAGCCTGACAGTTTTATCATAACATGACAATAACAGCAGGGGAAAAATGACAAATAAAAGGATTTTATTCATGGCATCACTAAATAAAAGTTATAGTTTAAAATACATCAAAAATGAGGTGTCCAAATTACAAAAAATAATGAAATAAGTCAAATGAAATATTATGATGCGAATATTTTGCTACTGGACAATATCGGAAAAATATAATAATTTTATCCCATGAAGATTAAAAATATATTCATCTGCCTGGCCGTTTTGCAATTAATCTTTTCATGCGGCAACGAACCCCCGGTTATCAGCCTTGTAAATTACAATGTCCTCGTTTATCAGAAAGACGGCCTGATAAATACGGATGATGCGATATATCTGTCTGTATATTTTGTCATTGACGATGCAAACGGCCTGAATGACATAAAAACAATAAAGGTAACACATCTTCAATCGGAGTATTCATGGATATTGTCAAGGGACATATTGAAAACCCCGACCGTATGGAGGGATAAAAATTATGTTGGCTATCCTTTCCTCAAATATGATGATGCAAAATCAATATTGACAGGTGAATACGTGGTTGAGGCGGAAGACTACAGCGGCAATGTCGCACGGTCGTCATTTTTTGTGGAAATGCCCGGGACCGAGCCGAATGAAGAATACAGCCTGAAAGAAATCAAGTACAGGGCCGAACTGGTCAACAACAACAGGGAATTAAAAATTTCCGGTGATGACTTTTCATCCTGTGAAATCAGGTTTTTGAATGAACCGGCATTTTTTAACGGGGGCCGCAAAAAATTTACCGATACAAAAAAAATAGTCTTGAATAACGGGGATCCAATGCCGCCGAATACAAAAATTTCCGTCAGAATAAACAGGGATGATATGGAAACAGATGTATTTTTCCTGAAAAACGTAATCGTCAAATGAATTATTGAATCTTGTGGATTATAGTAAACCCGTTCAAATTGGTAAGATTTATTTTTACAGGATTTTTGCTTTTGCCGTAACTTGCCTTGAAAAAATTATACGAATAGCTTGCATAAATTTTGTTAGTGACATTATAATCTATATTCAGCATGTATTTCTTGCTGAATGAAGAAATAACATGAGCAATGCTTTTGGCAATGTTCAGATTAATAATACCTTTATTTGTATTAATATCCAGATAAGAATCATTCGAACAATTAATCAGATCGCAGGTAGTGTTCCCTTCATCATTGTTAACTGATGCATCAAGTGAATTGTCCCCGAGTAAATTAAAATCGATAATTGAATTTACTGCGTTAACCCTCAGAAAATTACCGTAAAAATCAAATGTCAGCCAACCCTTTTTATTCTTGATATCCAGATTTCCCAGGTATTTCTCTATGTTCACATTGCTGTCGCCTGTATCAATGTTTATCTTCAGGAGAGAGTAGGGGACATTGATTAGTAAATCTATCTTGCCATTAATCCTGGCAGGTATTTTTGTCGTTATATAAAAATCGTTGTTTTTATAATCAAATTTGATCTCCATGCCCTTGAGATCCGAATTGATCCCTGAAAATAATTTTTTGTTTCCTGTGATTTCAATAAAATTTTTCGACCAGCCGATTATATCCAGATTTCCGCTTGCATTCTCGATGTTCAGTTCACGAACGGGATTTTTTTCCCTGTATTTTATGACAAGGGTCTCCGATTTTAAACATGAAAAGCTGATTACACAGATAATAATGACAGGTATCAAATATTTGATTTTCAATTAATTACAAACCTTTCAATGCCAGAATTTTTTTTGCATAATTTTTAACGGCATCCGACCCGTCTTTTTCGGACATCGTTTTAACCCTGGGCCAGAGTGTTGTATTTTTTATGCCATAAACAGCTTTTAATGCCCCCAATCTGATCAAATAATCGGTCGAATCAAGCAATTTCGAAATTGCCGGATCCAGTAAATTGGAATCCCCCGTAACTATATTTTTTGCCATTATATCCCTGTTGTCCTTATCCGCCTTGTCGTATATTGAGAGTAAAAAATTGACAGACTCGACAGACGGCTTTTGGGCAACCGCCTGGCTTATATTATAAACTATTAAACTTGAATATTTGCTGTCTTTCATGGCATCCTTGATTGCATTAATGCCTGGACCGCCGAAACCGATCAAGGTTTCCGTCGCTTCTTTTCGTACAAGTTCTGACGGATCATTCTGAAATTTGTAGGTCAGTATTTTGACCGCTGCAAGATCATTATTAAGCAACAGCCCCCTGCATGCGAACACTCTTATTTTTTCCCTGTTGTTTTTCAGCATATTCTCCAGAATCGGCACCACTTTGCTGTCCTTGAACAGGCTTATGGCATACCCTGCATATTCCCTGACCTTAACATCATCGTTGGTAAGATATTTTGCTATCAAATCAATGGATGAGGTATCCTGTATTTCCGCCAGAGATGTCATGGTGTACATGATGACAAATTTATCTTCTGTCTGGTCAACGAGTATTTTTTTCAGATATTCCCCGGCTTCCCTGGCCTTCAATTTGCCGAGCGCAAATATCAGTTTTGATTTGATCTCGCTGTCCAGAAACATGTCGTCGCTTTCATCCGACAATTTCAGCCTGTCGAGAATAGGCTTGATAATCTGGGGATCCTTCATGTATGACAGGGAGTCACTGGCCGTCAGTTTAATGAGGTTATTCGAACTTTTAAGCCTGTCTATAAGCAACAAGCCTTCCCTGACTTTTCCCCTTTTGCCCAGAAATGTCAGCAGTGTTGAATTTAGTTTCACATTTTCAGGATTTTTCTTTGCATCTTCATATAGAAGATTAACCACTTGATCAGGAAGATTTTCACAGTTACTGAAAAAATCCGCAAGAGCTATCTTGGTTGCCGGAAGGGTTGCATCCTTGTATCTTTGAATGAGCAGAGGGTAAAAATCTTCTTTGGGATTTTTACCCAGATCTTTTAATACATCAACTACTTCGTCTACTATGCCGTATTTAAGTGTATCCCTGTATCGATCGAGAATGTCTTTTGTTGTAACGGTCTTCTCTTTCTCTTTACTTTTATCCTTATTCTTATCGTTATCCTTGGTTTCCCCGAATAATAAAAGGGATAAAAACAAAAAAATTGCAGCAAACAAAAATCTTTTCATGACTCTATTCCATTGCTGTATTTTTGCATAAAATCGTTTTTAAATACAGAAAAATTACCATTAATTATAGATTTTCTTATATCTCTCATGAAATTTTTCATGAAATAAATGTTGTGATAGCTTGTCATCCTTGCAGCGGTTATTTCTTTGGCCTTGAAGAGGTGCCTTATATAAGATTTTGAAAAATCCCTGCACACATGGCAGGTGCATTCTTCATCAAGCGGTGTCAAATCGAATTTATACTTGTTGTTGCGTAAATTTATCCTTCCGTTTTTTGTCAGGGCTGATGCATTCCTTGCAATTCTTGTAGGAAAAACACAGTCAAACATGTCGATGCCGTTTGCCACACCGGTAAGAATATCATCCGGAGTGCCGACTCCCATCAGGTATCTCGGTTTGTCTTCAGGTAGAAGAGGGGCGGTGAATGACAAAATGTCGGTGAAAACATCGGGGCTTTCCCCGACGGACAGCCCGCCTATGGCATAACCGTCAAAATTTATATTGGTGATTTCGTCGGCGCTTCGTTTTCTCAGATCATGAAACATGTTTCCCTGTACTATGCCGAATTGTTTTTGCCGCTCAGAATCAACATTGTTTAGATAATGATTTCTTGAGATTTTTGCCCATTTTGTGGTGATTTCAAGGGCCTTTAAGGATTCTTCATAAGAAGAGTTGCCTGCCGTACAATGATCGAGGACCATCATTATATCAGACCCTATTGTTTTTTGAATGTCTACGGCATTTGCCGGCGACAAAAAGTGCTTGCTTCCATCAATATGTGAATTAAAGTATACGCCTTCATCTTCAACTTTATTCAACGAAGAAAGTGAAAAAAGCTGGAATCCTCCGGAATCTGTAAGTATATTTTTGTCCCATTGACTGAATTTGTGAAGCCCTTCTGCATTCTCAATTACATCCATGCCGGGCCTGAGATAAAGATGATATGCATTTGCAAGAATTATCTCAATATCCATGTCATGAAGTTCATACGGCATGAAGGTCTTTACGGTGCCGTTTGTCCCGACGGGCATGAAAACCGGTGTTTCAACGGAGTTATGATATAAATCCAAAATTCCGGTTCTTGCCCTTGAAAATTCATCCTTATGGTTTATTTTAAATATATTGGTCATTTTATTAACAGTTTTTGATTTTTTCGATAATTTCCTCGATTGCAAGGGAGGCTGCACCTATTATACCTGCATCATTTAGTAACTGTGCCGGTACAATCTTAAGATCCCTTGTAAAAAGCTTCCAGGCGGTTTGCTCGGTGTAAAACCTGATTTTATCGATAAAATAGTCGCCGGATGAAGCTACTCCTCCGCCTATTATAATAGCCTCAAGATTCAACAGGTTGACAACGCTTCCCAGGGCACGGCCGAGATATCTTGCGGCACTGTCTATTACCTGCATGGAATGAACATCACCTTCATTTATGGCTTTTTCAAAAATAAGACGTGCGGTTATTTTTTCATTCTTGTCATAACTCGTGATGAATCCTTTTTTTATGCCGTTCTGTATGCTTTTTATCATGGCCGTGGCCGAAGTATAAACCTCGACACAGCCCCTGTTGCCGCAGTTGCATTCCCTTCCTTCGGGAACAATAATCATGTGCCCGAATTCGCCGGCATACCCGTTGAATCCCCGGTAAATTTTTTCATTCAAGATAAGCCCGCCGCCGACCCCTGTACCGAGGGTCACCAGCATGAAATCCCTGTAGTTTTTTCCGGAGCCGAACAAAAGCTCTCCCGCAGCGGCGGCAGTTGCATCATTGTCGGCAAAGCTCGGAATAGAGAGTTTTTCACTTATATATTTGACAAATGGAACCTCGCTCAGTACCGGAATATTTATGCAGTTATAAAACAGACCATCCTGGTGATTATAAAAATTGGGTGCGATTATGCCTATTGCCTTGACAGGATATTTTTCCTTCCATTTGAAAGCCGGCTTTATGAATTCATCAACAACCGTCTGCCAGTCCGCATTCTTAATCACATCAACCATTGTTTTTTCGACAATTTTACCGTCCCTTGAAACCAGCCCTATTTTGGCGCTTGTCCCGCCGATATCAAGTCCTATATAATATTCTGAAGGCATTTGCATTCTCCGAAAATAAATGATAATTATTATTCGGGGAATATAAAATATATTTCCCGATATGACAAGCTAATTTTTACTAATGGGTGCCGGTGGCAGAAAAGACAAACCTTTCGTTGACTCGCATGAATTAATTTATAAGATTTCGACCCGTCATCATGTCTTTGCCCTGCTTACGAAATAAAGGGCGACGGGTATGAATATTAAAATGCCAAGCCATGCAGCAAGAAAAGGGTATAAAGTGCCGTTTGTCGCCAGAATATCCAGTACCATCTGTGTCACATAGTAGATTATGGCAAGACCGATTGAAAAAAACAACGATAATATCAGAATGTTCTTCTGTGACAATGTTGAAACACCTATGGCAAGAAGACATACAATCAGCAAGGTAAACGGGAAAGAGAATTTTTTATAATAATCCCGCAATTCCTGGTTGCAATCGATATTGAGGGACTTTAACAGCTTAATCCTCTGTTTGGCTTCCGGTATGGTCATTTTTTCAATTTCGAAATCAGACTTGTTGAAGACATTTTTGAATATGACCGGCTTTTCGGTAAGCCCTTCAATCAGTTTTTTGTTGAACCTTTCATTTGTTTTCATTTCCCCTTTATCGTCCCATTCCCTTAATATGCCATTAGTGAAAACCCAGCCGCTATTTATGTAATATGCGCTCGTGGCGTCGATCCTTACCTTGAACCTGTCGGTTTTTTCATCTATCTTGAAAACCATCACATTCAGAAGCATGTTTTTTTTGTCTATCATTTCCTGAAAGCTCCAGAAATAATCATTGTTGCCCCTCAAGGTGATATCCTGCTCCTCTGTTTTGGAATGAGTAAGATGTTCGAACAAATTTTCCCTGTATCTGTATGTGGGAATAACGACGAATGAATCTATGAAAATCATCGCAAAAGACATGAAAAAACAAAATATGACAAGAGGGATTACGAATTTATAAATGGAAATTCCGGAAGTGAACACGGCTATGAGCTCATTGTCCTGATAAAAAGAGGCTATAGCCATGATTATTCCAAACATAATCGCAATAGGCATTGAAAGCCAGAGCGCCTTTGGAATGAGCAGGAATGAAATGTATAAAATCTGGAAAACATTCACACTGTTATCGATATACTTGTCGATTTTGGTGAAAAAATCGAAAATCAGGAAAATCACTATAAAAAGGGATTGTGCAATGAAATACCAGTAAAGGAAGCTGTTGAAAAGCATTTTATAAAGCTTGAAAGGTAAAAGCGGCTTCCTGATGAACCTGACAGTTTTATCGATAATTTTTTTCAGATGGAAATTTTTTATGAAATGAATTATCGTGAATAAAACTGTTTTAAAAAAATGTTTAACTGTCATATACTATTCTTTAAGTCTCTTTTGAAAAAAATACAAACCAACGATCAAAAATACCAAATTCGGCAGAAACATGGCTATGAAAGGAACCATTATAAACATCCTTCCCATGACCATTGTTGCAGACAATGAAAACCAGTAAAAAGCCGTAAGAAACAGCCCAAGTATGAATCCTATTTGAAACCCGGCCCTTCTGGAATAAATCCCGATGGGAGCGGCAAAAATTACGAATATAATGCATGCAAGCGGATTGGCAAATTTATAATAAAGCTGTATCAGGCTTTCATTTAAGGGCGAATTTTTTTCATCGTCATATTCCTTCCTTAGCTTGGCCAGCTTGCCTATGTTTGCATCTATGGCACTCATATTTTTGATAATATCATTGATATTGGATTTTTCATAACTGAAGTTTTCATTTTTTAACATCTGGAACATTATATCCATCCTGATATTTGTCAGATTGTTTGTTTTATTGTCCTTGTTCTGATCATCAAGTTTTCTGTATTTGACAACATCTTCATAGTTTTGAAAAGCAGTTTTTTCTATACCCGATAAATTGCCTGAATCCTCATCCTCGAATTCCTGCATGTCTATATAATAAGCCATGGAATCGGAATATCCGAAATTGAATTCATTGGGTCTGTCCTTGTTTTCAAGCTGGATCATGGTATCCTTCATCAATAATTCAATCACACCTTTCCTGCCGGGTACGGTTAAAATTTCGGCCTGTCTGGCGGTTATTATCCTTTTTTGATTATTTCTGTCCCGGTCTATTATGAACATACCCTTGATTTTATTGTCTTCAACTATGTCTGTAAAAATAATCTTTACATCGCTTTGATTACCGGGATTTTCATATTTTTTTACGGTCTTGGATTTAAAATTCATCGTGGGTTTGAGCTGGTATACTTTTTTCATCAACACCCTCTGTTCAAACAGAGAATACGGAAGCAGCCTGTCATTAATTATAAAAGTAATAAACATAATTATGGCACCGCAGATTATTATCGGCCTGAATATCTGAACATAGCTGAAGCCAAGTGCCCTGAATGCCACTATCTCATTGTCCGACGAGAATCTGCCCATTGTCATAAGTGTTGCCAGCATTATGCCGAATGGAAGGGAATATATAAAAATCAACGGAAAAAAAGTAACCATTAAGACAGACACAAGGTCAAGGGGAACCTGCTTTTCAAGAAGAGGCTTGATGATGAGAAGTATGTTATTAATGAAAAAAATTACGAAAAAAAATAAAAAGGTGATAGCAAAAGTTAACAGAAATTCCCTTAAAACATACCTTGTTATAATTTTAAATTTAAAAATCTTAATCATCTCGCCCATAAGCCGAATTGTTAAAGAATTTATCGATTATATACCAAAGGGTAGATAGTCAATAAAACAAAAAAGCTATCCTGCCGACAGGTTAGCTTTTTTTATAAAATTTTTCTTAAATAATAATTTTAAAATTATTTTATTTTCTGATGCCAAGCTCTTTGATTAGTTCCCTGTATTTCATAAGATTCTTTTTCATCAAGTAATCCAGAAGCCTTCTTCTTTTACCTACGAGGAGTAAAAGCCCTCTTCTTGAATTGAAATCTTTTTTATGAACCTTAAAATGTTCGGTTAAATAATTGATCCTTTTTGATAAAAGTGCAATCTGAACTTCAGGTGAGCC
>JBJKSS010000340.1:0-11405 GCA_046703745.1 Spirochaetota bacterium | reverse complement strand
ATCCTCGCCGAACTTACTCCGGAATACAAGCCGCTTGAGATCGATTCGCGCACGATAATGACAGCGATGACGGTTAACAAGCTTAACAGGAATATCTATATAATCGCGGAATTGCTCGATGAAAAATTCGAAAAGTACCTCAAGATGGCCCACTGTGACGAAATCGTACTTTCAAAAGAATACGAAAGGATTCTCATTGTAAACGCTTCGGCCGGTTCCGGAATAAGCCATGTTGTGCGTGACCTTCTGGACGTGGAAAACAACAGGCGCATTTCAATAGAAAAAATCCCACAGTCATTCATTGGCATAAGTTTCAGGAATGCATTCGAATATTTTACAAAAGAAAAACAGTCGATACTCATCGGACTCCTTGAGAACACTGGAAATTTTTATTCCAGGAAAAGCGAGGCATTGATAAATGCGCAGAAAACCCCCGATATTTCCAAACTTGTTGAAAACCTTCAGAAAGTCAAAACGATGAAATCAAACATGCCGGTACTCAATCCCGGATTTGATTACATAATCAAGGAGCATTCGATGGCGATTGTCGTGGGCGGTGGCGAAAAATGACAAATGACGAATTGATAATCCTGGAACGCATCAAGTATATCGATCTTTTCAAGGATTTTGAGAATGATGAATCAAGGCTCGCAAATATAGTAAAAAACGCCAAAAAGGAAATATATAAAGAGGGACAGACCATCATAAAGGAAGGCGATGTCGGCGATAAACTCTATATCCTTCATTCCGGCACAATAAGGATTTTAAAATCAACAACGGTTTACCAGGAAAGATACACCGTCAACATTCTTACGGCAGAATCAAATGTGTTCTTCGGTGAAATAGCATTGATAGACAGTGACACAAGGTCCGCAACAGTAACGGCCGAAAATGACTGTGAAGTTTTCTCGATCCACAGGAAAAACTTCAAGGAATTATGCGAGAATGATCCAATGCTTGGATACAAGGTTATATTAAAGATCGCAAAGAATATCTCGGCCGCCTTAAGAAAAATGAACAGGGATGTAATAACATTGTTTGAAGCTCTGGTCAGCGAAGTCGAGGACGTGACCTGAAGATTATTCGAAAAAAAATGAGATTAATAGGGAAGGGACAGAGCTGATTTTTTATTAAACCCCGGCTCTGTCCCTTCCCTATTAATCTTTCTAGCTTTTTTAACCCTCAATTCTATTCATGAAGGCCAAGCTCTGTCCCTCTATCATTTACTATTTTCAACTAGGCACCGATCAAGACCTGTCCCCCTCATAACGTTTTTCGAAGGGACAGAGGTAGTTGTTATTTACCTCTTAATACTCTGTCCCCATGAAGTATAAACCATCTAAAAACAAAAAAATTATAAGTTTTTGTAAACGAATTCTGAGTTTTGGTAGTTTAATAATAATAAACTTATTTCCAAATTCAAGGATTTAAAAATGAGAAAACCAAGAATGCTTCTGCCAAACGCTAAGTATCATGTCGCAGCCAGGATAAACAGGGGACAATGTGTCTTTAAACCTGATGAAATAAAAATTCTTTTCATGAATACTCTAAAAAGATCAAGGAGGAAATATAAATTTGCTTTGTATAATTTTGTTATTATGGATAATTATATTCGTTTTATTATACAACCGCTTGAAAACGAATCCTTGTCAAGGATAATGCAATGGGTATTATCCGTTTTTGCCATGCATTTCAATATCAACTATAAATTACATGGCCATGTATGGCAGGAGAGATTTTGGAGTGAAATAATTAATGATATTAGCCATTTTATTAAAACATTTAATGATATATCAGAAAACCCGGTAAAAAAAGGGATCGTATCAAATGGCAGTGATTATAAATTCAAAAGGGATGTATTATATAGCAATGGGTGATTCAGGAATTATAGATAAAACTGATTTGAGGTTATCGGCTCAGTAATTTTTTCATTAATTAATTCACCTTTATTGACTACTGGTTAAAAATATGGTATAAATTTCCAAGATAGGAATGGCCCTGTAGCTCAGTGGATAGAGCAGAAGTTTCCTAAACTTTTGGTCGGACGTTCGACTCGTCTCAGGGCTAATTTTTTAATAAGCATACATTTCTTTAAGCTTTTTTATTTCTTCTTTCATCTTGTCAAGTTTTTCGAATTCCTTTGTCAATTCTTCCAGTTCTTTTAAAATTTTTTTTTCTTCAGTGATATCCATAAACTTCCTCCGTGAAGTTTAAATCGAAATACAGATCTCATTCCCTTCTTTAATTTTCGGCAAAAATCAATTTTATATAATGATAAATATAAGAGAGTTATGACGGCAAGCGGTAAAATAAAAAGCAAGGATAAAAGCAGAAATTTTTTAAGCATTGTCCCCGTTTTTTGTATTAATACTTGAAATAATCCCATGATTCTACACAATTGACATTGCCATAATATTATGGTAGAAATCTTTTTTAAAATACTCAATTTCAGGTAACAGTCATGGATAAAATCAAAATCACATTGAACAAAAAGGAATATGAGCTTGATAAAGGCTCCAACCTCCTTTCGCTCATCGAGAAAAACATGCCCGGTGCAAAGTATAATTTTGTTGCAGCCAGGATCAACAATGAGATATTCGAGCTTATAACACCGGTTGAGAATGATTTAAGCGTTGAGCTTGTGAGCAGGGATTCTGAAGAGGGGCTAAGGGTCTTGAGGCATTCTACATCGCATATAATGGCAAGTGCGGTCAAAAAATTGTTCCCGGACGTAAAAATTGCAATCGGACCCTCAACCGAAGACGGGTTTTACTATGATTTTGATACTCCCACTACATTCAGCGAAAATGATTTTGAAAAAATCGAAAAGGAAATGCAGAAGATTATTGATGAAAACCAGGCGTTCGTCAAGACTTTTATACCGAAAGCAGAAGCCTTGAGCAGGTTTAAAAACGAGAATGAAATATATAAGGTCGAATTGATAAACGACATCCCGGATGAAAATGTGACATATTATACCAATGACGGTTTTACCGATCTTTGCCGGGGCCCGCATGTGCCTTCAACAGGATATATAAAGGCATTCAAACTTATGAAGGTTGCAGGTGCCTACTGGAGGGGGAATGAAAAAAACAAGATGCTCCAGAGGATTTACGGCACGAGTTTCGGCGATCAGAAGGCGCTCAAGTCTTATCTCAACAAGCTTAAGGAAGCCATGGAAAGGGATCACCGCAAGATCGGCAGGGAGATGAACCTCTTTGCATTCTACCCTGAAGGCCCCGGCTTTGTTTTCTGGAAACCAGCAGGCATGATAATTTATAACGCAGTCCTCGACTACTGGAGAAAGATCCATGCGGATCACGGTTATTTAGAGGTCAAAACACCTATCATTCTCAACGAGGAGCTCTGGCACAGGTCCGGACACTGGGATAATTACAAGGAAAACATGTACTTTACGAAAATAGATGAGCTTACCTATGCAGTTAAACCGATGAACTGCCCGGGCGGGCTTTTGATATTCAATGATGGGATACATTCTTACAAGGAACTTCCCATGAAAATTGCCGAGCTTGGTCTTGTCCATAGACATGAAAAATCAGGCGTGTTGCACGGCTTGTTTCGCGTAAGGCAATTCACGCAGGATGATGCCCATGTCTATTGTACGCCGGAGCAGGTTAAGGATGAGGTGAAAAATGTAATCAAACTTATCCAGAAGATTTACAGCGATTTCGGTTTTACCGACGTACGCATGGAGCTTTCAACAAAACCGGCGAAGGCAATCGGGAGCGACGAAGTCTGGGAAATAGCAGAGAAAGCTTTGGCCGAGTCCCTTGAAGAATTGAATTTGGAATTCAAGGTAAATCCTGGCGACGGTGCATTCTACGGCCCGAAGATTGATTTTCATATAAAGGATGCAATCGGAAGAAGCTGGCAGTGTGGTACGATCCAGTGCGATTTTTCGATGCCGGAGCGTTTTGATATTTCATACGTAGGACAGGACGGTAAAAAACACAGGCCGGTTATGCTTCACAGGGCGATACTTGGCTCTATTGAAAGGTTTATTGGTATCATAATAGAACATTTCAAGGGCAAATTCCCCTTCTGGCTCTGTCCCCAGCAGATTGTTCTCCTTCCAATTGCAGAGAGCCACCTTGAATACACAAAAAATGTAAAAAATCTCTTGCAAAATTCCAATTTTAGAGTTAGTATAGACCACTCTAATGAGCCCCTTGGCGCAAGGATAAAAAACGCCAGGCTGGGCAGGGCTTATTTTATTGGTGTTATCGGTGATAATGAATTAAAGAATAATTCGATTACTATCCGAAAAGCAGATAAGGAAGAAAACATGTCGATTGAGCTGGACAGGCTCACCGGTTTTCTTGATGAAAAAAGAAAGGCATTGGATTAACATTTAAAATTTAAGGAGAATTAACTGAGCTCAACATCCAATAAACAGTTAAGGATCAACCAGCAGATCAGGGTAAGCGAGGTGCTGTTGATTGATCAACAGGGTGCAAAGGTAGGAGTTGTACCAATTGACGAAGCCAGGAAAAAGGCAGAAGAAGCTGATTTAGATTTGGTAGAGATTGTTCCGAATGCCAAACCGCCGGTTTGTAAGATAATTGATTTCGGAAAATACAAGTTTGAACTTGAAAAGAAAGCAAGAGAAGCCAAAAAGAATCAGCAGGTAATAAAGATAAAAGAAATCAGGCTTCAGCCGAAAATTGACAAGCATGACTATGATTTTAAATTGAATCATGTCATTGAATTCCTCAAAAAAAACAACAAGGTAAAAATTACCATAAGGTTCAGGGGAAGACAAATGGCTCATACTTATATCGGTGAGGAAGTCCTGCAGCAGTTTATAGAAGATATCAAGGAATTCGGAACAGCGGAATCAAGGCCCAATATCGAAGGCAAGAATATGAGTGTTACAATAGCTCCGCTTTCCAAAAAAAAGTAGGAGAAGGACTCGACACCTGGGGCTTCACTACATACAGCATACAAAGATCAAATTCAATTAGGAGTAATTACAATATGGCAAAGGTTAAGGCTAAAGTAAAGCTTAAAACTAAAAAAAGCGCAACCAAAAGGTTTAAGATAACCAAGAACGGGAAGGTTCTTACCAACAAAATGGGCAGAAGGCACATTCTTACCAAAAAAAATGCAAAGAGAAAGCGAAGGCTGGGCAAACATGGTCTATTGAGCCAGAGCGAAGTTACCAAAGTTGCAAGAATGCTGCCATACTGTTAAAAACCGAAAAACAAGTTTAATCAAGATATAATTAAGGAGAATTAAAATGCCTAGAGCAACATCGGGTAAAATACACAGGAGAAGGGTAAAATCTGTTTTAAAAAAAACAAAGGGCCAGCGATTAACAAGATCAAAGCTGTACTGTGTTGCAAAAAATGCCATGGCAAAATCCCTGGTATATGCATATAACGGAAGAAAACTCAAAAAAAGACAATTCAGGAACCTCTGGATAGCAAGAATTAATGCAGTTTGCAGAAACGCGGGCATTAATTATTCACAATTCATTCATGGCTTGAAAAAAGCCAATATCAATCTGGACAGAAAAGCTCTGGCAAACCTGGCTATTACCGATGCTCAGGCTTTTGAACAATTGATTGGCAAGGCCAAAGCGCAAATTGTATAAATAACAATAATTCAATTAAGGTCAAGCTATGAGCCTGGAAAAAATCGAGCAGCTTGTTGAACGAATCAATCACGCAATTAAAACCATTCAGGTTTTAAAGGATGAAAAAACAAGACTTGTTCAAGAAGCTAATATGTTAAGAGGACAAATCGAAAAATTAAAAGCCGATAATTCCCGGCTTAATGCCGAAAAAAACGAGCTTCTTTCCGATAAAAATGAAAGTCTTAAGCTTCACAGGATACTTGAAGAAAAGATAGAAGAAATTCTTGATTCTCTGCCTGAAGATGATATACAGGATTTCGAAAACCCGGTTGATGTTCCACCCAAAACCAAACAGTTAAACAAGGCTCCCCAAAAACAGCAGCCTGAGCCCGGGCAAAAAGTAAAAGAAAATGTAAATGAGGCAAAAAATCTTTTTGCAATTGATTATAATAATAATGATAAAGTTGATGCTGCACCTGAAGAAATGCCCATTGGAGCCGCAAGCATTGATTTAAACGAGGATAGCAACAATAAGGATTTTGGAGAAGATATAAAAATTAATTTTGAAGAAACACTTGTAAATGAAAGTGAAGAAAAGGAAATCAATTTTTATATTAATAACAAAAGCAATATAAATGATGATCTGCCCAAGGGCGTTCTGTAGTTATACAGGAGAATGAATGGAGACAGGCGAAAAATACGAAGTTGATTTTTTCGGCCAGAGATTCGTTTTTTCTACAAAAGACGGCAATCGGGGTGATTTTGAAAAAATTATCAATTATTACAAAAAACTGATTGACGGTTTGATAAAAAAAATGCCTGACAGATCGCATCTGGATATAGCCATAATGGCAGGTTTAAAGGTCACCGACAGGCTTTACAGCCTCGTTAACGAAAAAAAGGGAAATTTTGAGGAAGATGAGGAAAAATTGCATGAAATTTTAAATGATGCAATAAGACGTCTTGATATTTCTCTTGGAATATGATAATAATTGGATAACCCTGCGATGTTGGTGAAAAGATTATTGTTTTTTGCTCAAACTAACTTATAGGGATCTCAAGATAATTTCTGTCGATTATATGCCTGACAGGATGTTCTGCTGGGTAATAAAAGGCAGTAGTGAGGGAACCCACCTGGATTTGTCCGGGGAAAAAACATCTCTTTACCACGGCTTTTGCGGGGTTATTCTTTTTTATTTAATAAAATTACTCCGCACTATATTTTAAGGTTAAACATTATATGATCGATTTTGAGTCCGCATTAAACAAACTGGAAAAGATCAAATCAAGATATGATGAAATCAGTATAAAACTGTCAACTCCCGAAATTTTCAATAATCAAAAAATTTATAAAGAGTTTTCAAAAGAGCTTGCCTCCATTGAGGAAATGGTCGATCTTTATAAAAAATACAATTCATTATCAAAAGAGATTGATGATTCGGAAGAATTATTAAAAAATGAATCCGACCCTGATATCCAGGCAATGGCCGAAGAAGATTTATCAAGATTGAATGCTGAAGTTGAGAATATTCAGCAAATATTGAGACAGAAACTCATCCCGCCCGTTGAGAATGCAGATAAAAATATAATAGTTGAAATCAGGGCCGGCACAGGCGGAGAAGAAGCGGCATTGTTTTGCGGCGATCTTTTCAGGATGTACAACAAGTTTGCAGAGAAAAAAAACTGGAAAGTCGAGGTAATAAGCTCCAATGAAACAGGGCTCGGCGGTTATAAAGAAATAATCTTTTCAATAACCGGCAAGAATGTTTATGACAGCCTGAGGTTTGAATACGGCGGCCACAGGGTCCAGAGGATACCCACTACCGAATCCGGCGGGCGCATTCACACTTCTGCCGTTACGGTTGCAATTTTACCGGAGGCCGAGGAAACCGATGTTGACATTAAGACAGAAGACCTTCGTATCGATGTGTTCAGGGCAAGCGGTGCCGGCGGTCAGCATGTCAATAAAACCCAATCAGCCGACAGGATCACCCATATTCCTACAGGGTTCGTGGTACAGTGTCAAGACAACCGCAGTCAGCATCAAAACAAGGCGTCTGCAATGTAGGTTTTGAAGTCCAGGCTGTATGAGTATCAAAAAAATATCGCAGACAAGGAACGTTCATCACTTCGTAAGGAACAGGTGGGTTCCGGGGACAGATCCCAAAAAATCAGAACCTACAATTATCCCCAAAACAGGGTGACTGATCACAGGATAAATCTCACTCTATACAAGCTTGATCTTTTTATGGAAGGCGAAATCGACGAGATGATTGAAGCATTAAAGATCAATGATGCCGAAGAAAGAATCAAGACCGCATCGTAACGATTGCATGACTATCCAGGAATCATTCAAAAAAGCAGTAGAATTATTAAAAACAAAAGAATTTATAGAAAACCCCTCACTTGAAGCGAGAATTTTGATCTGTCATGTCCTTAAAATCAATGAAAAAGAATTTATTCTTGAGAAAGACAGGAAAAAGATTTCCGATGCGGACTGGATAAAAATCAAAAAACTTGTCGAAAAACGTCTTAAAAGAACCACAATAGCCCATTTGATAAACAGAAAATATTTTTATGATTCCGAATTTTATGTCAACAAAGATGTTTTGACACCAAGGCCGGAAACCGAACTTTTAATCGATATAATCAGGGAAAACTGGAGAAAAAATGACTCAATCGATATTCTGGATATCGGTACTGGCTCAGGCAATATAGTCGTGTCTCTTGCAAAGTTTTTTATTAATTGCAGGATCGATGCCCTGGATATAAGCAGCAGGGCACTGAAAATCGCCGGCTTGAATATTGCCAGAAGTAATATTAACAAAAAAATGATAAGATTGATTCATAAAAATATTTTAAAATTCATTCCCGAAAAAAAATATGATATTATTGTCAGTAATCCTCCTTATATACGCAAAAGCACTGTAAAAGCGCTTCTTGAAAACAGGATAATCTGTGATCCCGGCATTGCACTCGACGGAGGAAAAGACGGGTTGAATTTTTACCGCCGATTGGCTATAATTGCCGATAGCTGTTTAAAAAACAGCGGCGTGATGTACCTTGAACACGGGCAGGGACAGAGGATTGAAATCATGTCTTTGTTCGACAAAGGCAGTTACATTATCAGAACCTACGATGATCTTGCCGGCATAGACAGGGCCATAGCTGTTAAAAAAAGGGGCTAAGGGTTGGCTACCAAAGAAAAAATGGTCGAAAGACTTAAAGAAGTTCTCGCCAATTATTCAAGGGAAGATATTGATTTTATTCTTCAATCGGTGGAATATGCTGCCCGTTATCACGGCAATCAGAAGCGCGCAAGCGGGGAAGATTTCATAATCCATCCAATTGCTGTTGCAATTACACTGGCTGAAATGAGTGTCGAAAGGGAAATGATAATGGCCGGCATCCTTCATGATGTGGTAGAGGACACCGAGGCAACTCTTGACGATATAAAAAAAATATTCGGTGAGAATATCGCAAGAATGGTTGACGGTGTAACAAAAATAAGTAAATTGAAACCCTCACGGGGGACAAAGACGGATGTCGATGCCGAGACGATCCGCAAGATGCTTCTTGCAATGATAAACGACATGAAGGTTATAGTAATTAAACTTGCAGACAAAATACACAATATGAGCACGTTGAATTTCCTGCCGTCTGAAAAACGCAAACGGATAGCGTCTGAAACACTGGAAATTTATGCCCCTCTGGCCGGCAGGATAGGCATGCATTTTGTGAAGGACAGACTTGAGGATCTTGCCTTGAAATGGCTCCATCCGGATACCTATGAAGTGATCCATAAATATTTTGAGAGAACCGAAAAAGACAGGGACAAGGCTGTCAAACTGATGACCCGGACAATAGAAGAAAAAATCAGGGATACAAATATTCCTTTCAAGATTAAATCAAGAGCAAAGCATTATTATTCTATATACAAAAAAATGAACAAGTATAACAAGCAGATCGACGAAATTTTCGATTTAAACGGTATAAGGATAATCACGGATACGATCAATAACTGTTACCAGATTTTCGGCATCATTCATAATATCTGGCAGCCTATTCCCGGCAGATTCAGGGATTTCATTGCTAATCCCAAAAAAAACGGATACAGGTCGCTGCATACTACGGTTTTATTTGAAAGACGCAAGGCTGTAGAGATACAGATACGTACCAACGAAATGGATGAATTCAATGAATACGGTGTCGCAGCCCACTGGTACTATAAAAAGGGCGAAACCCCAAGTGTGGATCAGCTCAAATGGCTTGAGGAATTAAAAAATGTACACAGGCAAAAAATGACTTCTGAAGAATATTATAAAACATTAAGGGATGATATTCTCAAGGATGAAATATACGTATTTACGCCTAAAGGGGACACCATAGAGCTTCCGAAAGGCGCAACCGCACTTGACTTCGCCTACAGGATTCACACTGAAGTCGGGCACCGATGCAAAGGCGCCAGGGTAAACGGTGTAATTTATCCGTTGTCCGAACCTTTAAAAAACGGCATGATAGTTGAAATTATTCTTGGCAAGGAAATTAATCCCAAAAAGACCTGGCTTTCAATTGTAAAAACCACGCAGGCGCGTAAAAAAATAAGAAATTACTTTACATCAATAAACGAAACCCCGGTTCATGAAGAAAAAACAGAAGAACAGAAAAGCAAGTCAAAAAGACCTTCTGAATTTCCGGCTGAGCATAAGCCAAGAATAACCGGCAGCAGGACAAAAATTACAATAGATATCAACGGGGAAAAAAATTTATTATTCAACATGGCAAGATGCTGTAATGCCCAGCCGCCTGATCCGATAATAGGTTTTGTTTCAAGGGGCAGGGGTATAATCATCCACCGCAAAGACTGCAACAACATCAAATTCATAAAGGATTTTGAAAACCGCATGATAGAAGCAACATGGAGCATGGAATAGATATTATTTGATAATCTGAATATTGCTCAGGTAAACAGTATCGTTTTTTTTCATGCTTGTCTTTAATATTTTTATTCTTATATATTTGCAGTCTATGCCTTCATCGTTTTTAAACAGGGTAAAAAATGCCGTTTTTAAAATTTCCCCGATAAATTTTCGAGCCGATGTTCTTTTGTTGATTATAACAGGATTTATAAAGTCTTTATTATTGTCGAATTCAATTTGAAAATCAACGGGCAGATTGATTTTTGAAAGCTGGCTTCTATATTCAAAATATTCCGGTGAAAGCCTGATTTCCTTGACATTAATTTTATTGCCTGAATATTCAAGCACTATATCATCTTTTTTAATGTTTATTTTATAATAATCATTAATGCCGACTTTGGCTTTTCCAGGTTTGATTTTAAAATCAAGCATGCATGTTGAATTTTCTGTATAATATGGTGAAATTTTTATCAGAATATTATTGATGGCGGTCGCTTCGAGATTATGGTATGTCCATCTGTAAAAGTTTCTTCTCACCTCATGATCAAGCGGCAAAATTTTCAGGTAATCGGAGGGGATAGTGTTTGTGTATAAGTTTATTGTCAATTTTTTTATAGTTTTGGTGCTGTCAGAATACGGAGTAAACAGATAATAATTGAATATTTTTTCACTTAAATGACATTCTTTGGAATTCTCTTTGGCTACTGCATACAATAAAGCAGGGTCTTCCTTGATTTTTGTTTTTCTGATATTGTCTGTTTCGATAAGATTATAGTAATGCGGCGTTATATATGAAATTCTAATAATTTTCTTTTCGTTTTTTTTAAATTTTATTTTTGCCGAGTACCACGAATAGGTATATATATAGGAATCAATGTCTTCTGTAT
>JBJKSS010000339.1:0-2667 GCA_046703745.1 Spirochaetota bacterium | reverse complement strand
GCCTCATGCCCATTTTAAAAAAGAAAAAACTCACTCCGATGGATATCGAAAAGATCCACAGGACTCTTCTGTGCATGAGGATGGTTTGCGATTCTACATATCTCATTGACAACAAGACGAATATTTCTCCGAAACTGGACGAGCTTGAAAAAATCCTTAGTGAGCTGGTCATCGACAATAACCGCAAGGTTGTGATCTTCACCGAATGGACAACCATGACCTTCCTGATCGGCAAACTTCTGTCAAAAATGAAGATCGGGTTTGTAGAATTCACCGGCCGGGTCGCTTCCGACAAAAGGCAGAAACTCATCACGGAATTCGTTGAAAATAAAAAGTGCATGGTATTCCTCTCGACGGATGCAGGCGGGCTTGGCCTAAACCTTCAGAATGCCGATGCGGTTATCAACTTCGAACTTCCGTGGAACCCTGCAAAACTCAATCAGAGGATCGGCAGGATAATCCGCATAGGACAAAAGAGCAAATCGGTCAATGTAATAAACTTCATATCGGGTAATTCTATTGAAGAAAAAGTCTTCGCAGGCATTAACATGAAACAGGAGCTTTTCAACGCCGCAATCGAAGGCGAAAACAGCGAAGTAATGTTCGATCCGGAAAGCAAGAGAAAATTCATAAACAGCATCAGGGAGATGTTCGATGAAGAGCTTGTGAAGGAACAGGCGAATGAAAAAGAGCACGAAGAGCTCGATGAGAATACGCCGTATTTTCTCAACCCGAAAATCCTCGAAGAAATTGAAGAAGAAAAAGAGCTGGATTTGTCCGGCGAGGAAACCGGGGTTCCTGACGAGCACGATGCGGCAGATGAAAAAACAGTTGAACATCAGGATAAAATCAAAACCGCAAGCCAGACAAAGGAAATACTTGAAAACGGCCTGTCATTCCTTAACAGCCTCATGAATGCTGCAACAGGAGGCAAGATGTCCATTGAAAAGGATAAAAGCTCGATCACCGTTGATGAAAACACCGGCGAAGTTACGATAAAATTCAAACTCCCGGGATTTTGATATAAAGGAATGGATTGATGAAGTTTAATAATTTTATTTGGGATACCTATAAAAATTCTGACAATGGGAAAAAACTTTTATCAATTTTTTCCAATCTTGAAGAATCATATATATCAAATACAGATGAAATTTTGAATCTTTTGAATAATTTTGCCATTCAGAAATATACTGCAGAAGAAATAAATGATCATTGTTCTGAATTCATTATAGGATTGGTAAAGGACATAAGGGATTCTTATGATCCCGGGATAAATAATGAAGACGATGCCTTTGCCTTATTGAAAATTTTATGGAATTCCATCTATGATGAAGATGATAGAACATTTTATGAAGTCATCGATTATAATGAACATAAAGGTCATGATTATTGTTTTGATGTCGGCGATATAGATTGTCTTTCTGAAGCTTTATTTATCATAAATAATAATTTTTATTTCCCTTACTATTTTATAAGGCAATTCTATTTATTACAGAATATATTTAATGAGTTCGGGATTTTCCTTCCCCCTGTTCCTTCCAAAAATGACCGAGAAAAACGATTTTTTTATTATTGGGAATTATGCAAATCTGTAAAACAATTTTGCAGGCAGTATAATATGAGCAATGTTGAATTTTCTGTGTTTCTATATGGCTTTGCCATTAATGTTATACGGCGTTTTGAAATAACCGATGCTTTGCCTGAGCCTCAAAAAATTTACTTTATCGGTGGAGGTATAAATAACAATGGAGATTTTGATTATCTCGATCAAATTAATGAAAATAGTTTTTCTTTTTGGAATGGTAATCCTGATACACAACCCGGTGATATAATTTTAATGTATTGTTTGGCCCCGCGAAGTAATATCCATTCAATTTGGAGAGCGATTACCCCCGGCTTCATTGATCCTTTTTTTCATTGGTATAGAAGCATATATATTGGCAAGCCAATAAAAATAAACCCGATTACCTTACAGGAAATAAAAAACGATGAGATTTTATCGTTAAATCCATTGGTTAAAGGAAATATGCAGGGAATAAACGGCAGACAGATAGGTGTTAGAGATTACAGCAGAATTCTCGAATTACTCGAACAAAAAGGTTTTGATGTAAAGCTGCTTCCGGTTTTGAACGGGCTTGAAATGCCTGAAATGGAGCTAAAGAACGAGAGGGATGTTGAAATAAACCTGCTGGAACCTCTGCTCGAAAGATTGGGTTATACGGCGGACGATTGGAAAAGACAGGTCAAGGTAAAAATAGGCCGGAATGAAAGAATAATCCCCGATTATGTTATTTTTCCCGACCTTACTGAGGGCAATGAAAAAGGGCACTGGATATGGGAGGCAAAATATTCGATACCAAATAATGACCGAATAAAAGACGATGCAAACCAGGCAAAATCATATGCGTTAAGATTTCAATCAAAAGGTTTTAGTCTGGTATCAAAAGAAGGGTTATGGATTTCCGATAAAAATTTAAGTATAGATAATTTAAAATATTTGACGTGGAAACAATTAGAAAATAATGATTATTTTAATGAATTATTTGATATTGCAGGAAGAAAGAAAAAAATTTAAGAAGATGGGAAAAACTTTTGAAAAAACCGGACATTGATGAAATTCAAACTCCCGGGATTTTGACAGAATCATTTTTATTCAATATAAAAATT
>JBJKSS010000338.1:0-16533 GCA_046703745.1 Spirochaetota bacterium | reverse complement strand
AAGTTAATACTTTTTGCAAACAAATGAATAAGAATGAAATTAAAATAAATTGGAAATTCACAACAAAAGATGCACGTAAAATTTTTAAATACAAGAAAATTTAAAATCATGCGGCCAGAGCACTAGGCTGCATACATCGGAGCATTTCCTGCATGAAGTGCATTTCGATTCGTCGAGTTCGATCCTGCGTACGCTGTGCCTTCCTGCCCATCCTATCGCACAACGCCACGGGCAGAGGTACCTGCACCAGATGTTTGGAACAACCAACACCGACAGCATGACCATCACTGTGGACAAAAGCGAAGCCGGGTCATAAACTTTTGCAAATCCGAAATGCACGGGCGAGGTGATTTTTATGCCTATTGCGGCGCCGGCCACTATCACGATGAATGACAGTTTTTTAAGATTCCTTAACCTGCTGTTCCATTCCTTCATTTTGAATGAAAGAATGAAAACCAGTATTATGAGTACCTCCGACCAGTAGATCGTCGCATCCTCGATAAAGAAAATGCGCGTAACGCCAAGTCTGTACATCCAGAGAATGAATATGAACAGGATTACAAGCGCCATTATGAAAATATGCATTGAAAATTTAAAATTGTTTTTTTTCCATTTCATGTAGGTCTTCCTCGCAAGGAACCCTGTGAATTCCTGCAACGCCCCGGTAGGACAGACCCATCCGCAGAATGCGGGGCCGAAAAGCAGGCTCGTCGCAAGTATCGTCACCGGTACGGAACAGTAATAAAGCGCCAGGATATTTTCCCTGCCGATTTCGGTCAATCCCCTGAAAAAGTTGCGGATCATCCCGAAAACGCCGAGACATGTGAAAACCACGAAGATAAAGATCACTACGCCGAATACCTGGTTCAAATGCCTCCAGAATTGCCTGCCCCTGGACGGGACAATTACGGGAATGACGGCGAGGAGCCCGAGGCTGAGTACGGTGAGGAGCTCAACGTAGCTTCCCTGCATGCCGGACAGAACCTTGTCCATTATTTTAATGTTGGAAAAAATTTCCGACAGTCTTCTTTCGATGATGCTGAATAATTGATCCATTTGTAAACCTCAATTTTCAAAAATTACATGCTGCGAGTCTTTAGCCCAACCGAGCGTTATCCTTTTGCCCGGATGAAACTTTCCGGAATGCTCATGGGTCGAATGAAATATGATTGCATTACCAGGGCTGCCAATTCCCGCCCTCACCCTGAAATAATCACCCTTGTCCTCTGCCGAAATTATGACAGCCGTTATCCCGGTTTTATTCGATTCTTTTGCAGGATGAATTAATTCCGGCCGTATAACGACATAGCCTTTGTCAGATCTGCATTCGAAGTTCAAATCCAGTGTTGTCCAGCCAAGTATTGCCGTTTTGTTTTTGAAAACCGCCCTGAATACATTTTCACAACCGAGGAATTCCGAAACGAACCTGTCGGCCGGTTTCCTGAAAACCTCGCACGTGGTGCCGGTCTGTAGTATCCTTCCGGCATTCATAACGCCTGTGAGGCCGTTGTTTTCCCATGCCTCGGCCCTGTCGTGCGTTACATGGATCACCGCTGTCTTTCTTTCATCCTTTATAAATTTCAGGAAATCCTGCACCTGTCTTCTCGCATTATGATCAAGCATTCCAAGCGGTTCATCAAGCAGCAGCAGTGCCGGCTCCAGTACGAGGCATCGTGCAAGGCTTGCCTTTTTCATCTCGCCGCCGGACAAGCCTGAAATGTTCCTGTCAAGGATGCTTTCAATGCCAAGCATTTTCGCATAACGTCTTAGCCTGCTGCCGGTTTCGTTCCTGTCCAGGTTGAGGTACCTCATGCCGAACATTATGTTGTGCCTCACGGACATGCACGGGAACAGGTCGTTTGTCTGGCTTACCAGCCCTATTCTTCGTTTTTCAGGCGGCAGGCTGCCGATGTCCGATCCATCGATGCAAATTTTTCCCGGAGTTTTCCCGTAAAATCCGGCGATGCTTTTAAGAAGTGTCGTCTTGCCGCATCCGGTGGGGCCGAGAAGCACGAGATAATCTCCCCTGTCAAGCTGAAGGCTCACCGGCCCGAGATTGAATGTGCCCCTTTTTACAGTCATGCCGTCGAGTTTGAAATATTCATCCATGTTCAATTGCTTCCCCGTGTTTTTATAAGACTTATTGAATACTGCATCGCAAGAAAAATACATATTGAAAAAAGCACCAGTGTTACGACGGCCGGTGTTGTTTCATAAAGCCCGCTCGAGAGAAATTTGTTGTATATGTAGACCGGCGATGTTTCCGGGCTTTCGGCAATCAAAAGTACGGCGCCAAACTCCCCGGCAGCCCTTGCCCACGACAGTATCATCCCAGTGGTGATCCCGTTTGATGCAAGCGGCAGTACGACTCTTGTAAAAGCGCCTAACGGTGAAGCACCGAGGCTGCGTGCCGTTTCCTCCATGCCGCGCGGTATGGAGTTGAATGATGAGAGTGCGCTTTTTATCATGAAGGGCATTGCCACGAAAACCTGTGCGAGGATTATTCCCGCTATTGTGCCGTCGAACCTCAGTCCAGTGATGCCGAAGATTATTCCGCCGAGATACTGCTCCCTGCCGAATATGCTCAAAAGCATTATGCCTGCCGCGGACTGGGGAATAATTATCGGAATGTCGATCAACGACAAAATGAGTTTTTTTCCGAAAAATTCCAGCCTGCTCAAGGCGTATGACAGCGGAATGCAGAATGCTGCAAGTATGATGGTTGACAGCGTGGATGAAATCAGTGTGATAGTCAAAGCATTCATGAAGGGCCGGCTTTTGAGCGTGTTGTAAATGTTCCTGAAATCCTCTCCGGCAATGACGACTATCGCGGGGAACAGCACCAGGAACATGAAAGCAAGTCCGCATATGAGGAAAAGAATTACGGCCCGGCCGGGATTATTCCCGTTTATGGAAAAGTAAACCTTCAGGATAAGGAACAGGATTATTGCTGTCTGCCATGAATAGGGCTGAAAAACCGTAAACGACAGCACAAGCGCCCAGAAATAGGCGAGGAGCCTGAAATTTCTCGCCGTGCCGGCCAGCCCGAAGAGTGACAGGATGAATAACGGCTGCGCATTTCGCATAACGAGTATGAATACGACAAACAGGACAGCATAGCCGGCCAGATAGAGGATTAAATGGATCCTGGGCAGATTATTGTAAATCTCCAAACCAACATAGAGTACGAGGATGTTGGTGACAATTATGGCGCCTTCCGTAAGATCATCCGGTGCTATCCTCTGGCCTATAAGGCTGTGGGCCGCAATTATGATCATGATCAATATTCCGGGCATCATGGCGACTTTGCCCCGTGAAACCAGGAATGCCATTGTCAGGTTTGCGGCAATCAGCAATATTGTTGTGAATCCCGCATGCACATTGATTTTAAAGTACAGGGATAATACGAAAAATACCGACTGGATGCACGGGATCAAAACCAGCAGTATGAAATTTCTTTTTGCTATAGTGTTTTCCATGGCTAGAATTTTCCCGCATATTCGCAGAGGCCGCTGAATGTCCTGTACTGATCCGTGCTTCCGTAAAATCTCGGTTTTATTGCCCTGTACCCGAGATCTTCCAGAATTTTTTTGTTCTTGAGAATGCATTTTATGTATTCCACAGCATTGTCCCTGTTGGCAGCATTATTCATTATACTCAAACTGTATGTTATGGGTGTGCCGTATACGGTATATGATCCGTCATTGCTGTCTTTGTGATTATTCAACTCGATCTTGATAGATGAATAATCCCCTGACGGATCACCAAGATTTATTGAATCGTCAAGCCGGATGTACCTGATATCATGTGCAAGACAAGTAGTCCTGTAGAGGAATGCATAATCGATGGTTCCGTTTTTGAGAAGACTTGCTAGGTTCCCAACGTCATCAGTTATTTTTGTGCATTTATTTTCGAGCTCCCCCGACAATCCGGGAAATCCTTGTTTTTCTTTCAGCTTCCATAAGATGAGTGTCCTGAAGCCGACAGGGCCGGTGCTTTCATTGACCCTGCCAAGTGTAACGCTTTTATTCATCAATGTTTCGGCCCAGTTTGATTCTGCATCATCCACAAAATTTGCCCTGATCCCTACGCCGAGCACCATTTCATCGCAGGCAAAATCGATTTTCCATGAAGTCTGCCTGCTCAAAAGTTTGTTGAAAAGCGAACTTTCGGCCAGTATGGCCAGATCGCATTCCCGTCCCAGATCGTTTATTTTCCTGCAGAGTATCTGGTTTCCCCCGCTTTCCTTCGCGATCTGCAGTTTCGGGTCGATGCATGAGCCTGCGTTCAACGCATTGAAAACAGGTTCGAAAAAGGGGGCGTAAAAGATTATCAATCTGTTTTTCCTGCTTTCACATGAAATTAAAATCATGATTGAAAGTATCAATAACAGGATTTTAATTGCTGTGTTGCCCGGTTTTTTAAATGTGCTTTTTTCCATTTTAATCCTCTCTAATATATTAAGCATCAATTGTCATTCAATCTGAGACTGGCAAAGACTGCGGCTCCCAGTGCGGTAATTATCTGCGGATTTGCCGGGATCGAAATTTCGGTATTCAAAACATTCTCAAGTGCATTGACAAGCGCTTCGTTCATTGCGCCGCCGCCTGTGAATGAAACCCTGCCTTCGACTCCCATCCTGCGGCACATGCTGCCGATTCGCTCGGCAATGGCGTTATGCGCGGCTCTGGCGATTTCCCCGGGCGGAATGCCGCGCGAGAGCATGGAAACAACCTCGCTTTCGGCAAAAACCGCGCAGGTTGAATTCATCTGGATAGAAGTATTTGAGCCCAGCGCGGATATTACAAAATCTTCGTATGACAGGCCGAGTTTTACAGAAAGCATTTCGAGGAAACGCCCCGTGCCCGCGGCGCACTTGTCATTCATTGCAAAATCCTCGACTTCACCGCTGTTGTTGATAATTATAACTTTTGTATCCTGACCGCCGACATCGATGACCGAGAAGCCGCCTTCATCCTGCAAGTTTAAATGATTGATGCCGTAAGCGCACGCCCTGATCTCGGTTATTATCAGATTATTAAAACCGGCAAGCCTTCTTCCGTAACCAGTGGAGGCCGTTGCATCAACATCCTTTTTATCAAGCCCGCATTTATCGAGGATTTCCCTGTATGCATTTTCCGCAGTAAGAGCGGGTCTGCTTCCTGTCTGGAAAACCTTTGTGCCGATGATCGTCCCTTCCTTAAGTGCAACAGCCTTGGTTGTGGTTGATCCTATATCGAGACCGATTGTTATCATAAAACCGCCTTTCTTTCCATGAAAGCCTCGATCCTCGTCCTTATCTGTTCCGTATCTTCCATACTGTAATCTGTGCGAATATTGAGGAAAGGGATGGAATTTGTCTTCAGTATTTTCTCAAGTCTGTAATTTTCGATTTCAAAATAGGGACAGAGCCTGAGGGTGTGATTGATCACGCCAGATGCCTTTGCCGATTGATAAAAATCCATGACTCTGTCAAGCCTGTTTGACTGTGAAATGAAACATGGGCAGGCCGATGAGAATATATATTTGTTTGCAAGGGAGGTCATTATGTCATCCATGCTTTTTTCATTGAGCATGACGGGATTGTACAGGCTCATTATGCCGGTGCAGAGCGTGTCGAGTACAACATCCGCGCCGCATTCCCCGATGATATCAAGTATCTTGAAGTTCGGCCAAATAACCGGTGCTCCTGTGAGAATCAGTCCCGGCCTCACAAACCTGCCGCCGGAGCCGGATGATTTTATATGATCCGGGATTTTGCCTGCTTCTTCGATCCATTCTGCCGGATCGGGATTGCCGAATAAAAATGACTGTATGATTAGATAAAAATCTGTAATTTTCAGGGCCTCCGGATTATTGATCCTCAAACCCGAGATTTTACGAACAAGCGAGGTTATCATGTTTTCCCGGTTTATGGCATTTATCAAATTATTTTTTTTTAGTCTGAGGCCGGTTGTCTTTTCGATGAACGATACAAGTCTTTTCATCTCTTTTATGCATACATTGAGGTATCTCTCCCTGTTTTGCTCGGACGGGATTTGAAAAATGAAAACCGGTTTCAGGTCATCCAGGATTTCGCCCATCTTCATTTTTATTCCGCATGATGAGGGCATGATGAAAAAGCCGCAGGATCGTGCAGCGGAATTTTCAAGGAGAATGCTGCCCAGCGAAGATTTGGACAACGGACAGATATCTCCGGTAAAATATTCTTCGCCGATCATGGACAGGGCGCTGTTCCCGCAGTCCAGCCTTACCGCAGTGATGCCGAATGCCTCAAGAATTTCCCGGGGGATCAAGTTGCAGAAATAGCCGGCTTTTACTGTGCCTGATTTTTCGCTGTTTTTATCAAGCAAAATATTTTCAAAATACCCGATGTTAGCCGGACGACCTGCCTGGTTTCTCAGGCGTTCGATCTGCCTTTTTTCCATGTATGTTATTTTTTCAAGCCTGAACCGGTTTACATCACTTTCGATTTTCAGGCGGTATTTCCCGTCAAATTGAGTTTTCATTTATTATCCTTGTTTTTATCTTTTTCCGCCGGTTTTTCAGGCTTCTTTGCCCGGAGGCTGCCTGGAATGCTTTTGTATTTAAAATCGAATCTGGATTCCTTTATTTTTTTTCCTGCGAATTCCAGATGAAGGCATCCATCCTGCGGGCAATGGTCGATGCATTTGAGGCAATAGATGCAGTTGAAATTCGAAACGTCTTCCTTTTTTTTCTCATCCTGAATATGGCTGCTGCTCACCGGGCAAACCTGTGTGCATGATCCGCAGTTGTTGCATTTGAACCGGTTTTTTTTCAATGCAAGCATCGCTCCCCTGTTAAAAAGTCCGCCGATCATTCCAATGGGGCAAAACCTGCACCAAACCCTCCGTGAGGTCATGAATCCCAGGATGAAGAATGCGAGGAGCACTATGGAAGCGAACCTGAAAAATCCGAAAAACCATTCCATCGAGGCAAGCGGAGAAAATCCTGCCGGTCCTCTTGCCGCTACCGGGCAAATCTCCTGTCCCGGGCAGATTTTGCAAAATGGGTACAGGGGTATCCTGCATCCTATGAACCTGCCGTTCTGATCGATATATGAATATGCCTTTGCGAATGCAAGGCCGGCCGAACCCAATGTTATACCGGAAATTAATGTGGTAAGCTTTACCGGCTCTGAAATTTCAAGATGCGCAAGCCCCAGTTTCCTGCGGATGAAATCTATAATGTCGCCTATCGTTGAGAGGGGACAGACCCACCCGCACCAGAATCTCGCCCCGATAAAAAGGAAAATCACCGTAACCAGCAATGCGGCCAGCGCGATGGAGAGAGTAAATGTATCCCCGGGTATCATTGCTGCAACATTTTCAAATTTGATCTGCATGATCCTCTGTAACAACTCCATGACACAGCCCTGCACATAAACCTATTCTCACTGAATCTATCTTCCCGTTGCCGAATTCGGAATAAATCGAGGACTTGTCGACAATAACAGGGATCATGCCTGAATCATCGTATAACGCTATGTTGTTTATGTCTGAAACAGAAAAACCTGCAATATTGACGTCCCCTATGACAAATTTTTTTCCAACATTCGCTGAGGCGAGGGGGTCGGTGCCTTTGGATGATTCGTAGAAAAAATCTTCCTGAACCGGCATTAAATTGAGCACCGCATTTTTGTCTCCGGATGGAAAAACGGAGGATGCGGCAAAAAAAAGATAAACGAGAAATAATCCTGTAATTTTCATGATCAAACCGCCTGTTCTAATTTAATTTGAACCTTGCATAAAAGACCGGATCAACAATCGTATTCTCATCACCCAGCCAGAAGGTTTTGGTTAGTTTGTATGTTCTTTCGATGTTGACAAAACATTCGTTATCATTGAAATCAATTGTCTTGAATTTGCTCGAACCACCGGTCAGCTCCAGCCTGATCTTGTATGCCCCTGCCTTTGTGCCGGGTTTTCGTTTTAATTCAACTTCAAAAAATTCTTTTCTGCCACCATTTCTGTTGGTTTTTAATTCAGGATAATTTTTCCATTCGCTCGAGGGTTTTACCGTTGCGTCGAACTCGTCGGACAGGACATGCAAATTGATGTCGACTATGTCCCTGTCCATTGTATTGAGAAGATAAACTCTGAATGAGCCGGTGTCCCTGATGCGCAGTTCACCGTCCCTCACATCAACCTTGACCGCAAGATTGTCCTTTGCCTGTATGAAAACATCGTCGCAGAGATGGGCATGGGCCTGGAGAATGACAAAAAAAATCAAATAAATAAAAATTATTGGTTGTTTTTTCATGACGCATAACCTATATATTAATTTAAATTAAGGTGTGCATAAAATACAGGGTCATTAAAAGTATATTTATCGCTCATCCAATAAGTTTTTGTCCTTTTGTTCGATCTTTCCAATTCGAGATAACAATAGTTTTTGTTTTTTAATTTCAATAATTCATACGGGATTTTTAATTCTACCTTTTCATTATTGAATTTGTATTCCAGGCCTGTGCTGCCGGATGAACATTCTGCTGTTTTTTTAACCGTATCAATCCTGATGGTAACCGGAGAAGTTTGGGTATCAGGAGACACATAAATAACTGCCGCATCATTTTTTGTCAATTTTTGAAAATCGACAAGACAGTAAAGATTATCTGCATCATGAATGATCCTGAAACGGCTTTGCATATTCGATGTTATTTTTTCTTCGAAATTGGCTTTGTCACCCCATTGATTCGACCAGGATCTCATTATGATTTCTTTCATTGTCCCGCAGAGCAATCCTTTGCCCCATTCATTCTCATCTATTTTTCCGTCTATGACAATTTCATTATCCTTCGCCGGCACATTACAGGCCTGCACGGATTCATTCAGGTTCAGGACTTTTAATTGCTGGCGGCCATACAGATCCAGCTTGATACTGTATGATCCCGGTTTGACTCCGTTTTTCCTGTTCAATGTTACTTCAAAATATTCTTTTTTTCCGCTCTGATGAACGGTTTTTAATTGAGGAAAATCTTTCCAGTCATCAGAGGGCTTTACAATTGAATTGAATTCATCGCTTATGACATTCAGGCGCACTTCCGTATCTGCGTCCATTGTATTCAATACATACACCCTGAAGTATCCCGTATCATTAATTCGCAATTCTCCGTCCCTTACATCAACCTTTACGGCAAGTATGTTTTTGGCAAGGGCAAAAACATCATCGCAAAGATGAGCGGAAATCCCCGCAGCGATAAAACCGGATATAAATATTGTTAAAATTGCTTTTTTCATATTATTTCCCTCTGCATGATTGATTCTTTAATGTGATAAAATGTTAGTCGGCAGATAAACAATCGCTCCCGTCTGATAAGATGCCACAAGCCCGTTGCCATTACCGCCGTAAGGGAATGCCTTTCCTGTTATTTCCCCGGCGATTATTTTTTCTGCTGTGATCCTTATATCTGTAACTTCCTCTGAATCCTGGGGTACATATTTTGTAAGATGGATATGCCCCGGGTAAATTTTGTCAAACTCACCTTTGCGTAATTCCAGGTTTTTTAGACTTTCCAGATAAGCCTGGATGGAGAGGCAACCATCAAGATGCATCCATGTCCCGCCGCTGGACACCCCCGAACCGACAGCATCGCCGGAAAACAGCATCCTGTTTGCAGCGTCAAGAAATACAATTGATCCGGGTGTATGGCCGGGTACTTCGATCGCTTCCAGTGTCCTTCCTCCGAGGTCAAATTTGTCGCCGTTATTGATGTTTATGTAATTTTCAGGAATTACAAACATATAGGAAGGAAGCGATGGGTCTGCATCTTTTGCCGGAAAATAGACCGTGTCAAACTGCCCGGCCTGGCTGGAATGATCTATATGGCCATGAGTAACCAGGACTATAACCGGAAGGCCGCCTGCAAGATTGTTGACATAACTCTTAAGATCTCCGGTGCCCATGCCCGTATCAATCAGTGCGGCCTTGGCATTCCCAAGAACGAGGTACATGGAGTCAAGACTGGAATCTTCGATTAACCATACATTTTCAGTTATAAGCCTGGATTTGTAATGCAAAGAAGAAACATCGCCCGAATTGGTTCCCCCTCCTCCTCCGCCCCTGGAAGGTGTTGCGCATTCGACAATTGATAAAACATAAACGATTGACAGACTGATAATTAATTTTAAATTTTTTTTTCTCATCGATAAACTCCCGGATAAAATTTTTTGCATCTAGAATATCTGGAAAGCCAACGGTTCGCCGTGGCTGCAAATATTTCTCCGGGCTAACATCGCTTGAAGAAGGAAAAACATTCGGTTTTTTTTTAAAAAATAATTATTTTTTTGAAATGCTGTAAATGTTCGATTTTTTGTCCATGACGAATATCCTGTTGTTAACCATAACAGGTGAGGCCATCAGCGGCTGGTTGCCGGAGTTACCGTCCAGATTTACCATGTATGATTTTTCATCGGCCAGATCATGCCAGAATAGGCACCCGTTATCCATGCAGAAATAAAGATCATTGCCATTGATTAATAATTTTTTGGATTTATATTTCATGCTGTCGGGATTCCGGTCAATGTGTGCAATTTTTTTTGCAGAGTCGAATGAATCAATGTTTATTTTATATAAACAGCCGTCATTTGCGACGAAATACAGGTTATTATTGCTGCATACTATATTGGAAACTATACCGTAATTAATTTTGACGATTTGAGGATTATCATTGCTGAATGCTTTGAATTTGTAAACATTGCCGTCCGTATCCGCGGTGAAAATACTGTCCTTGAATATCACAGGCGCAATGACGGAAGTGCTTTTTAATTTTTTTGACTCCCATTTTATATAATTGTTGTTCTGTTTGAGGCGTTTGTCCGTTTCATCTTTTTGCTGAAAGTATAAATCTTTCAATTCGTATATCCTTATGACCCGTTCATCCCTGAAGAGGCAATAGAGATACCTGTTGTCATCTGATATGTAAAGCCTGTCATTTGCATATTTGAAATTGTCTATGCCTGCAATCGTATCAACGTCAAATTTATAAATGGCTTTGCTACACGGGATTAATATATCCCCGGCGGATAATTTTACCGGAAAGGCCGGATACTCCTCATATAACACATCATGAATGGAAAATTGCATGAAAATTTTACCGTTCGGTTCAATTACGGTTATTCCGCCTGTTGTAGTCAATATCAGGAATTCCAGGGAATTTACATCAGGTTTTTTGCCGGTTTCAAAATAAGCTCTTTCCTTGTAGTTCCATATTTTACCGCCATTCGTAATTTTGTCTGAAACAATAAGCCCTTTTAAACTATTCGGTTTTTTGTTATAGCCATATTTCCATTTCAATTTTCCCGTGGCATTGCCTATACAGTACAGCGTGCCGTTTGAATTGCTTGCAGCATAGATATTCTGTCCGTCTGCCGTGATTGTGGTTTTATCCCCGGAGAGGTCGATGCCGGGGTTTTTCGGAAGCTTTTTTATGTTGAATGCAAAATTGCCGTTAAGGAGCGCATCCTCCTTTTTTGTTTCGGTCATGGTTTTGCCGGATTTTATTGATTTATTAACCCCGGATTCATTATGTTTTGAAATGTTTTCAATATGATAAATACTGTTTTTAATGTCGTTTATTTCTGAAATTCCTTTTTCAATGCCGGCAGCCATCGTTTCGGTTTTCATTCCCGATGCGGTTCCCTTTTCAATATCCGCCCTGACAGATTTTATGATGCCGGATATTTTACGCCCCGCAGCGGATAATTCTGCCGTTGAAATTACAAGCGAATTGTTTTCACCGACATTCACTTCATTGTTTATGGTTCTCTTTATATCCTCTGCTATCCGTGGATTAACCTTTTCTATGTAAGCCAGGTCATCGCCTGTTTTGATTTTTGCAAGGGTCTTTACGCTGCCTTCTTTTACCGTCAGTTTCGAGAATTTTTCTGTTGAATCAACCGTGAACTGTGTGCCGGTGATCCTGATTTTCATGGCATCGGTCTCGACAATGAACACGGAAGCCTCGTTCTGCTTGCCGATGCTGCATTCTATCCTTCCGTTATTTACGAGTATATCTGTTTTTTCCATGCTGCTTTTTTTAAAGAGTTCTGCCAGTTTTACCGTTGAGTTTTCTTCCATTATAATGTGAGAATGTTTGCCTATGAGTATTTCAGCGGAAGATCCGGCAGAGGTTGAAATTGTTGATGATTTTTTCAATCTCTGGTGAAGCTTCAGCCGGACATTTTTATTGTTGCGGGTAAAAAAGGCAGTGCCTTTCAGGGCGATGACCGTGCACTTGTTTTCATTCAATACATTAAGACCTTTTGGAATGAAGATCGAAGCAAGGATAATTCCGGCAACGGCGATGAGTGATAATGCAAAAGTAAGGGCGTGATTCTCAAAATAACCGGATAATCCGGTGAATATATTTTTATTTTTTGCTGCTTCTTCGTCGATCTTGTTGAATACGATTTTATCGAGATATGGGGGCACTTCAAAATCATCAAGATCGCAATGCATGAGCGAAAACAGCTCATCTTCGCGGAGATTGTCGATCCATTCCAGCCATTTTTTCCTGTTGAACATCATGAATCCCTGACGATTTTTTTCAGTTCTTTCTTCAAGGCTTCCCTGGCCCTGAAAAGATTGTTTTCTACCGACGAGAGCGAAGTATCGAGTTTTTCGGCAATTTCTTTTCTGGGCATGTTTTCATAATATTTCATTTTCAGTATTTCGCTGTATTTCGGATTTATCCGCTCCAGCGCCTTTTTAAGGATATATGCTTTTTCCTTTTTATCTATTTCTTCATCAATGGAACACCTGGTATAATGATCTTTACCGGCTTCCTGCCTGATATAATTTTTGTGCCTGTACAGTTTTCTGAGGTAATCGTAAAACCTCCTGTTCGCTATCTTGATGAGCCATGACTGGATATTGCCCCCGTTTTTCAGTTTCGGCGCATGGACGAATGCATCATGGAAGGTTTCCGAAAAAATATCATCCGTTATTTCCGTGTTGCCGTTGGTTTTTATTATTATGAAGTTGTATACGGCTTTTTTGTATTCACAGTATATTTTTTTGAAAATTTCCGGATCTCTTTTTTTGAATTTATCAAATTCTTCTTGGGTAAAAATAATTATTAAAATCATGTTATAACATCGTTTGAAAACAAAAAAACATTCGGGTTTTTTACAAATATTTATAGCATGGTACCAAAAATTATAAATATTTGTAATAAATTTAATAATTTTTATTGATGTTATTTTTTTTTGTGGTGCTGATTATTAATCTGTCGTTTTATGATAACATCAAAATTTTTATACGTCGTAGTAATTGTAGTTTTTGAGCGATAATTATAATATTTGGTTTTTATTGACTTTTTATATATTGTAATTTATAATTATTAATGAATTACCGCCAGTCTTTTGCTCCTTTTAGTGAGTGATGCGGCGGAAAGCTTTAACTTTTTTTGATATTGCAAAGGCGGCAAAAGACTGAGATGGGATAAAATTTTTACACAGGGGGGTTAAATATGGCAGGATATTCAATTATTACTCACAAAGGAAGGGAAATTTTATACTTTGATCAAAGGGGCCTTAGCGGGAAAGAACTTCTTGAAAACATTAAAAACTGTGATCAATTCATAAAAAACTATAATGGGGCAGAAGCTTTGACTCTTGCAAATTTCATGGATACTTATGCCGATGAAGAAGTGATGAATTATCTTAAATCCGAAGAATCGCTTGAGATTAATAAGAAGGTCAAAAAAGCAGCTGTTGTCGGCATCACCGGGATAAAAAAAATTCTCCTGAATGCCTATAACACCTTTACCGGTGGAAAATACAAGGCATTTGATTCCGAAGAAGATGCAGAGGAATATTTAATCAGTTAAAATTTTATGGCCGGATGTTCGATAATTGAATACAGCCGAATTCCACATTAAAAAATTGACTTTTAAATGAAAAAATATTAACTGTCGTATAATCTGATTTTATGAAGAATTTTCAATGAATGAAAAACTTGATAACTACCTTGATTCCATAAAAGGCAAAAAAATACTGATCCAGGGGCTGGGGCTTAACGGCGGCGGCGTGGGCACCGCCCTGTTTTTTCTGGAAAACGGTTTTAATGTTACGATTACCGATCTCAAGAATAGTGTTACTCTCAAAAAATCGGTGGACATGCTCTCCGTTTATGAGGATGGTATTACATATATCCTGGGAATGCACAACGAAAAAGATTTTATTGATGCGGATATTGTTGTCAAGGGGCCGGGCGTGCCGCCTTCCAACAAATATATCAGGCTCGCTGCAGAGAACGGCGCATATATAACCAGCGACATAGAGATTTTTTATAAAATAGCGCCCTGTGAAATATTTGCGGTTACAGGAAGCAAGGTCAAGTCCACGGTGACTTCAGCGGTTTACAATATTTTCAAAACGGCCGGCGGCAATTCCTTTCTGGGAGGCAACATAACCATTTCACCCCTTTCGTTTTACAGAAAGTTGGATGAAAAAAGTCTGGTTGTGCTGGAACTTTCAAGCTGGCAGCTGCGCGATATTTCCGGGTGCGGACTGAATTTCAGGGGCGCCGCCATCACCAATCTCCTCAATGACCACCAGAATTATTATACGGGCATGGGCGATTATCTTGATGACAAGGCTATCATAACGCAAAACCAGTCCGCTGATGATTTTCTTATCCTGCCGTACAACGACAAATATCTCAATATCAAGAACATTCATACAGACGCCGGGATTTTTTATTACAGCAAGGACGATGACAGAGCCGACATTTTTTTCAAAGAAAATTATGCGGTGCTGAAGTTCGGCGGCAAACTCGAAAGGCTCTTCGATGCCGGCTCGATAAGGGTGCCGGGTGAGCATTCGAAAATAAACATGCTGATTGCCGGTGCATTCTCCCGCCTTGCCGGCATGAACTTAAAAACCGTTCAGGACGGCGTGCGGACGTTTACGGGTGTGCCGTACAGGATGGAGCTTGTGCGTATCTGGAACGACATCCGGTTTTACAACGACACAACGGCAACCATACCCGAAGCGTCGTGCAACGCCATTGAGTCATTCTCCGAACCGGTTCTGTGGATAGCGGGCGGCAATGACAAAAACCTCGATTTCAGCATCATTAAAAATGCAGCCGGCATTCCGAAAAAAATTTTTCTTTTAAAGGGCGAGGGCACCCGGAAAATGAAGGAATACCTCGGAAGGACGGATTACAGCGAGTCCGACTCGCTGGAATTCCTTTTTGATGAGGCGGTGAAGGCCGCCGTGCCGGGCGATGTGATCCTTTTGTCGCCGGGCTGCACGAGTTTCGGACTCTTCCAGAATGAATTCCAGCGCGGCGACGTTTTCAATGAGCTTGTGAAAAAACTGAAATAGCCTTCTTGTGAGATGCTTTCTCTCCTCAATATGCAAAATCTTTAAAACTTTTTAAAGAAAATAATCTTGCCGTATAAAAAGAGTGCGGCGTCCTGCGGATTAATGTAAGAGAATATAATATCATTGACTCCCAAAAGGCATGAAGACAAGAATTGTTATATTTTAAAAATCAGGATTTTCTTATTTTTATTGACAATTACTTCAAATCGAATTATAAGTTTTTCATCAGCATTTTCTTCAAAACGGATTAATTTTTTTCTATCAATTTAAAAGGTATCAGATATGGATAATGTAAAGACATTAATTTCGGCTCTTGACAGGCTGAAAGATTGCGGCGATAAGGGGATTACTTTTATTCAAAGCAATAATTCTAACGTTAAATTATCATACAGACAGCTGCGGTCAAAAGCTGTTGCCATTGCCGCGGTTTTACCGGAGTACGGTTTGAAAAAGGGGGATGAACTTATTTTTCAAACCGAAGACAATATCCAGTTCATCCTTTTGTTCTGGGCATGCATTTATTCGGGTGTAATACCAGTCCCGGTGTCGGTCGGTTATATTGAAGGTCACAGGCAAAAAATGCTAAACATAGCAAAAATCCTGAACAAGCCAAGCGTGGCCATACAGGGTTGTAACAAACCCGATCTTGGTAATTTTTGCGGATTGGATAATAGTTCATTGCTTGATTCAATGAAAATAATCTGTATCGATGAGCTGTTATCAAAAGCCGAATCGGCCAGAGCAGATGTTTTGCCCTGTATTAAAGAGGATTCGGCCGCATATATCCAGTTCACATCAGGTACCACTGGTAATTCCAAAGGAGTGGTGTTGACCCATAAAAACCTCATCACAAATCTTGAGGGAGTAAAAACTTCAGGGGGAATGACCGAAAAAGATGTGTTCCTGAGCTGGGTACCCCTGACCCATGACCTCGGATTGACCGGGTTCCATCTTATTCCGTTGTATTGCGGGGTTGACCAGTACATAATGCCAACGCCGCTTTTCATACGAAGGCCCCTGCGATGGATGCAAAGTGTAAGCGAATTCAAGGCGACCATTTTATGTTCCCCGAATTTCGGATATAAATATTTCATGAATTATTTTACTCCCCAAAAAGCTCTCGGCTGGGATTTGTCGTCGATCAGGCTGATTTTCAACGGAGGCGAGCCGATAATAC
>JBJKSS010000337.1:0-4206 GCA_046703745.1 Spirochaetota bacterium | reverse complement strand
TTATACAATTATCCGCAAGCGGAGTGGGAAATCTCTTCATGCGGCAGGATACGGAGGATATGATGAGTATTGAAGGGGTTTTGATCCCGGTTATAACGCCTTTTTCAGACGGGAAAATCGATTACAAAAGTTACAAAAATCTCCTGGATTATTTTATAAACAAAAAAGTCAACGGTATAATACCGAATGCCACGACCGGTGAATGCCCGGCTATCGATGAGTATGAAGTACAGGAGCTTCTTGACAAAACCTTTGAATACACGGCCGGCAAAATACCGGTTTACTTCGGGATGGGGGGCAATTATACGGATAAGGTTATCAAGAACCTCAAGATTATCGAGAAATATGATATAAGCGGTATCCTTTCTGTTGCGCCTTACTACAACCGTCCCGACCAGAGGGGAATATATGAGCATTTCAGGAAAATAGCCGAACATACAGAAAAAAATATAATCATTTATAATATTCCCTACAGGACGGGCAGGAATATCGAGAATGAAACTTTAAGAAAACTCTCTGAAATAAAAAACATCACCGGTTTGAAAGATTCATGCGGGGATATAAGGCAAACAATGGAGCTGCTTCTTGATCCTCCCGATGATTTTTCCATACTGACCGGAGAGGACGCACTTTATTATGTGACTCTGACACTGGGCGGCAATGGCGGGATACTCGCTTCCGCTCATATCCAGACGGAAAAATTTACCGGCATTTACAGGGCCGTTAAAAATAATGATTCTGAGGGGGCACTCAGACAGTGGAAAGAGATCGCCTGGTTCATTCCACACCTGTTCGAGGAGCCCAATCCTGCACCGATCAAATATTTGCTTAAAAAAGCGGGCCTGATTGCAAGTGATGAAGTTAGGCTCCCCCTTGTAGGAATAACGGACAGGCTTAAAGGAAAACTCGCTGCAGTTGGATTGGAATGAAATATTTGGGGAATAGAGAATGGTAGAAGCAAGTCGCGACTTGCTTCTACCATTCTATCATTCTTGGAGACTTAATATGGATGTAACAAGTATACCTTTCAACAGATTCATGAAAATAGCCGAAAGCAGCAAGAATGATTATTTGCTGGAGCTTGATTTTTTGCCGGAATACATGAACCATCTTAATACTGTTCATGCAGCCGCGCAGTTTTCCCTTGCAGAGGCAACGAGCGGCAAATTTCTTCTGGATAACTTCAGCGAATACGATAAAAACATCGTACCTGTTGTAAGAAGGGTCGAGGTCAAGTATTCCAAACCGGCAGAGACAAAGCTTTATTCAAGGGCATCGGTTAAAAACATCGATGAAATCCGCGGGGAGCTCCGGGACAGAAGCAGGATAATAATCAATGTGGATGTCGAAATTTTTGATGAGAATGAAGTCAGGACAATGCATGCCGTATTCGAATGGTTCATACAGAAAATCAGTAAATAGTCGTTTTAAAGTTCAGGGCATTGAGGTATTTTTTAATCATAAGGGTTAATATACCGATTTGATATTAAAGACAATACCCTATCGTTTAATTTATCAATTTTTTACAAAATCATACAAATTTCTTATTTTTTCCTTTATCTCAAGTGCCTTTTTGGGCAGCGGTATTGGAGCCATTAATACCCCTATGTTGCGGCCATAATCGACAATCGGGGGAATATCTTCCGGTTTTTTTATTATTTTTGCTTCCGCATTGTTTTCCCTGATCTCGTTGATTATCGACATTGTTGACCTGTCGCTTTCGCTTGAGCAGATCACCCAGACTTCATCGAGCTTTTTTTCGGGAATTTTTAATTCTATTTCCTGGAACAATCCCTGTTTTGTCCAGATACATGCGGTTTTGGAATACCCGGTCAGGATGTTTTCAGGATGATGATAATTCAGGTTGATAAAGTGTATCACACGTAAAGCGTCTTTTTCCCTGAAAACCGTATAAACAAGAAAATTAATGGGCTTTTCATTTTTATATTTCCGTATTTCTTCCTCATAATTGTCCGTATTTATGATAATTGCATCCTGAGGGAATATCTTTTTCAGACAATCATAAACCATGTGCCCCCTGTCCAGCATCATAATGCACTGGTGGGTATCCTGGTTATGCTCCAAAAGCTGGTTCCTGAAATTTGCAACCCAGGGGCATGCATGATCGATTATCGGCACGCCTTTTTCCCTGAGTTTTTTTACTTCCAGGACATCCGAGTCGTAACCCGTAATATAAACTCCAGCTCCTTCAGGAAGGTCATTAACGGTCTCAACAACATTGTAGCCGTTTTCATGTATCCATTGCCTGTTTGCTCCCCTGTTGTCCCTCAGTACCCACTCAAGGATGACATAAAATTTCACCGTTGCGCCGTTATGCTCCACCGGCTCATGCAGGTATTTTGGGAATGATTCCGTGATTTCCTTTCTCAGCCATCTGCAATTTTCATCTTTTTCAAAAAAATAAAATTCCGACATTTGATAAACCTCTTTATATTACTGGATTGTGAACCCGCCGTCGACAAACAGCGTATGGCCTGCAACGAACGAAGATGCGTCGCTTAAGAGCCACAGGGCGCATTCCGCAACTTCTCCGGGCATGCCGATCCTTTTTATCGGATGCGAGTCGGCGTAAAATTTTTCCAGAGCCGGATTTCCCTGAGTGCTTCTGTAAAAAATATCCGTTTTTATCGAGCCCGGCGCCACTGCATTTACCTTGATGCCCTTGTCCGAATATTCGAGGTCGGCTGTTTTTGTAAGGCCTATGATTGCATGGCGGCTCGAATTGTATGCGCACCTTCCGGGCCTTGCAACGATACCGCATACAGAGGCCATGTTGACAATTGATCCCCTGTTTTGTTTGAGCATAAGGGCTATTTCATGTTTCAAAAGGAGGAAGGTGCCTTTAAGATTTATGTCGATTATTTCATCCCAGTCCTCCTCGGTCATGTCAACAATTGACGATTTTTTGCCGTCTACGCCCCCGCAGTTGAATGCACAATCCAGTCTGCCGTATTTACTTTCAATTTCATTTATAAGATTTTTAACATCATCGTTCCTGGAAATGTCGGTTTTGACGTATAAAGCATTGCCGCCGGATTCCCTGATGATGTTTTCGGTTTCCAGTCCCCTGTCTTCCCGTCTGCCGGCAATGACAACAATCGCGCCTTCTTCGGCAAACTTGACGGCGGATGCCCTGCCTATTCCTGATCCGCCGCCTGTTACCAAAGTAACCCTATCTTTTAGAATATTCATTAATCGCTCCTTGTGTAGTATAATTTTCACGATTTTCAACAAGATAAAAATATCTGCTTATTGAAGCCAACAACTTGTTTTTGTCTTCCTCGGATATTTCGGTAATTTTAAATCCTGATTCCATGGTTTTGTCATTTACCCATATATTTTTACATGTTCCGTGAATGAAACCGACATTTTCATAGAATAGGAAAAACTCGAATCCTTCCTTTTCCATCCTGATCCTGCCCAAATCGTTGATATTGAGTCTGAAACCCCCGGATGAAATATCAACCAGATTAGTATTGATATACTTGCTGTCGCCGATACACTTCAGCGAGCACCCGGGATTAATATTCGGATAAAGCTGGAACCTGTGTTTATTTGTTTCCGAAGCCCTTTTTCTCCTGATTCTATCATATAACCTGTTTGATATGCTCTTGCCCTTAAGATAAAAATCTGTAATTTTTTCGTCATTCTGGTAAACTTCAATTGAGATGTCAAGGTAGTCCCAGAAGCCCTGGCTGTTATACCTGCATTCCTCCACTTTTCCCCTGATATCTATGGGGTAATTCAAATCCGCATAATTGATGAACTTTGCTTCTATGGAATCAAGTATGACCTGTGTGCCGCTGTGCGGTATCTTGCCGTATTCATGGCAGCATGCTATGACGAACTGTCTCAAGGTTTCGATAAGCATGATTCCGGGTACATGCTCATTGGGATGTTCGAAGAAAAAAACATGCCCCGGGTTGGCGTACATGTTTGCATAGAAAATATTCCTGTTATCTGAAAAAAATTGTATTTTGTCCTGGAAAGGCTCGAGTATTTTGGAAATTGCAGCCTTTTTGCCTGCCGGTATGACAGCATGCTTCATATCGATTATTTTTAAAAGTCTGTTTTCGATGCTGTCATCAAGGAAATTGACAAGTACATACCTGCCGGATCGGGGATTCATGCGGTATTAGTTTTTCAGGAAAAGGCTGTCATCTTCATTCAAAACCGGATTTTCCA
>JBJKSS010000336.1:0-8791 GCA_046703745.1 Spirochaetota bacterium | reverse complement strand
CTTTTCAATGTCATCCATCGTCAATTCCCTGATGAACAACTTGCTGAATTTGTTCATCTCCCTTTTAACCGTGGACAGCACGGATTCATAAGTTTCGAGCTCCTCGATTTTCTTGTAGATCCTGTTTTCTATGAATATCTGCTCAAGGGTAAGATCATGCAGCCTGTCATTCAGCTTGCCCCTCTCGATCTCAAGCTCCCTTCTCAGATCGGCCACGAGTTTTTTCGTATTGTATTCCAGCACCTGGTTGACGCTTAAATGCTTCGGCTTGTTATCCACTATTGTTATGAGATTTACAGAAATTGAAACCTCGCAGTCGGAATACGCATAAAGCTCTTTCAAGACATCATTCGCATCCTCGCCCCTCGAAGTTTTGAGCTCGATCTCGATATTTTCTCCGGTAAAATCATTGATCGAGCTCACCTTGATCTTGCCTTTTTTTACGCCGTTTTCAATCGATGTGATCAGGGATTGTGTCGTCGTGCCGTAGGGTATTTCACGAATCAAAAGTGTTTTATTGTCCCTGATTTCGATTACGGCCCTTACCCTTACCTTGCCGTTGCCCTTGTTGTATTCCGAAACATCGATCAAACCGCCCTGCTGGAAATCGGGATATATGACATATTTCTCGCCTTTAAGTATTCTAATCTGGGCCTCGAGCAGTTCCCTGAAATTATGCGGCAGTATTTTTGTCGACATGCCGACTGCAATACCTTCGGCGCCCATTAAAAGCAGGTTCGGAGTTTTCGCAGGAAGGGCCACGGGCTCCCTGTTCCTTCCGTCATAACTGTCGGTGTATTCGGTAATATCCCTGTTGAAGAGTACTTCCTTGGCTAGCTGGCTCAGGCGGCATTCTATGTATCTCGCGGCAGAAGCTTCATCACCGGTAAAAATGTTACCGAAATTACCCTGCCTTTCTATGAAAAGATCCTTGTTTGCAAGCACGACGAGAGCCGAATAAATCGATGCATCGCCGTGAGGATGGTACTTCATCGTATTGCCGACGACATTTGCCACCTTGTTGAACTTCCCGTCATCCACTTCGTAAAGCGAATGAAGTATCCTCCTCTGTACGGGTTTCAACCCGTCGTTTATGTCCGGTATTGCCCTGTCCTTGATTACATAGGAGGCGTATTCTATGAAATTATTGCTGATCAATGATTTTACATAACCCATTTTAATTCTCCGAAAAATTTATACAAGGTTCTTCATTATGAATGTTTTCCTCTCGGGAGTATTCTTGCCCATGAAGAATGTCAGGGCTTTTTTAACCTCGCTCATGTGCTCTACCTGCACATCGAGGAGCCTTATATCCTTGCCGATAAACTGCCCGAATTCCTTCGGCGAAATTTCACCCAGTCCCTTGAACCTGGTTATTTCCGGCTGACCGCCAAGCTTTTTTATAGCTTTCTGTTTTTCCTCTTCATTATAGCAGTAGATGGTTTCCTTTTTATTTCTCACCCTGAACAGCGGCGTCTCGAGTATATGGACATGCCCGGCCAGAATTACCGGTTCGAAAAACGCAAGGAAATACGTAAGCATCAGGTTGCGGATATGCAGACCGTCAACATCGGAGTCGGTTGCGATTATTATCTTGTTGTACCTCAATCCTTCCATGCCGTTCTCTATGCCCAGCGCTTTCATGAGATTATAAAGCTCGTCGTTTTTATAAATAATGTCTTTTTTGGATCCGTAAACATTGAGCGGTTTGCCCCGCAGCGAGAATATCGCCTGGGAATAAACGTCTCTGCACGATACCATACTGCCGGACGCCGACTGCCCCTCGGTGATGAATATCATAGTCTTGTCCGCATATTTCGAATTATCTTCAAAATGATGCTTGCAGTCCTTGAGCCCCGGGATTTTGAGTGCGATCTTCTTGAGCTTCTCCCTTGCCTCCTTGCGGACCGCCTGAAGGTCATTGCGAAGGGACTCGTTGTTCTGTATCTTTTCAAGGATGACCTTGGCAATATCCTTGTTCCTGTGAAGGTACTTGACCACCGCATCCTTTACCTTGTTGACTATGTCGGTTTTTATATCCGTGTTCCCCAGTTTGTTCTTGGTCTGGGATTCGAATATCGGATCCTTGAGCTTTACCGCGATTGCGCCGACCAGACCTTCGCGCACATCCACACCGTTGAAATTCTTTTCGGCATACTCATTTATGCCCTTCAACACGCCTTCCCTGAACGCCGACTGGTGCGTGCCGCCGTCTGTCGTATGCTGACCGTTTACGAATGAAAAATAATTCTCACCGTATTCGGTTGTGTGGCAGAATGCAAACTCGAGCTTGTCTTCCCTGTGATGGATTATCTCATAGAGATTTTCGCCGTTTACCTCGGAGTTTAAAAGATCTTTCAGCCCGTTTTTACTTTCAAACATTTTCTTGTTGTAGTAAATCTTAAGGCCGCTGTTAAGGTAAACGTAATTCCATAGCCGCTTCTCGATGTATTCTTCGTCGAATTTATATTTGCCGAAAACTTCTTCATCCGGAATGAACTGTATCAGTGTGCCGTCCGGCTTGTCCTCTTTTTTTTCGGACTCGGTTACCAGCTTGCCTCTTTCGAATATAGCGATCCTCACCTTGCCTTCCCTGTACGTTGCGGCTATGAATTTTCCGGAAAGTGCATTGACTGCCTTGGTGCCCACGCCGTTCAGGCCCACAGAAAACTGGAAGACCTCATCGTTATACTTTGCGCCTGTATTAATCACCGAGACGCATTCCACAAGCTTGCCGAAGGGAATGCCCCTGCCGTAGTCCCTGATAATAACGGTATTGTCCTTTAATTCCACAAGGATTTTATCGCCGTATCCCATGATGTATTCATCAATGGAATTATCGATAACTTCCTTCATCAGCACGTAAATACCGTCATCATAATGACTCCCGTCACCCAGTCTTCCGACATACATCCCGCTTCTAAGCCGGATGTGCTCAAGAGAGCTCAAGGTTTTGATCTTTGCCTCATCATAATTATGTTTTTTCTTGGTATCCATTGCGACTGCCTGATAAAAAAAATTTTCGGGGATTAATTTGACAGGTTAAATCAAAATATCCCCTCCCAGAATACAAATAATAACAAATACAAATTTATTTGTCAAACAATACAATTATATTCATGTGTCCCGTCAGTTTCCCGGGGAAACAAGGGGTTGCAACCGCTTGTTTCCATAAAGTCGCCGGGTTTGTCCCCAAAAAACTGACAGGGTACATATTCATTTCTTTCTGAATGATTGAAATTAATCGAAATATTTAATCTTTTGTAAAGGCTTTTACAGAATGATCCCGGTCAATTATTGTCCGCCTGCGCTTTGGTGACAAATGTCCAGGTGAATTCCTTCTGGTCGCCGCCAAACGCAGCCCTCACATCGACCGTATACTTCGTGTTGTAATCGAGAGGCTTTTTGGGAATCAGTATTATGCCGTTTATCTGCTTGTTGTTCAGGTCGTTGAAAGGAGTTATGACAAAACAGTCCACTGGTTTGTTGCTGTTATCCAGTAAATCATTCTTTATTACTTTTGTAACCTGCTTTTTAAATAAAATCGATACGGGGTAACCGAAGGGTCCGGCTGTTCCGATCGGAACCGGAGAGGGAGATTCATTCCCGTCCCACATAACCTTCACTCCCGTTTGTTCATTCGCAGGATAGACTATTGTCTCCCAGTCTTTTTCCTGCTCCTTTTCATCCATATAGCCCAGATCAAGCACATATATAAAATCATTGCTGGCCCTGTAATCCGAAAAACCTGTATATTTGATCCTGGGATCAAGAAGCCTCAGCCTGTGGTAAACCGAATCAACCAGCATATCGAGGGCCTTTTCCGGAGAATCCGTCTGGCAGAATAACTCCCTTGATTCCCCCTCGAATTTCTGAAGCTTCAGCCTGTCCTGGAGCGTGGCGCCTGTAAAAAAAGGTTTAGAGTCATTCTCATCCCTGTCAAAGGAATTGTTAACGGCCATGTACTTCGCATGATCAAACGAAGTCTTTGAGAATGCAGGGTTGATCAAAAGAGCATCAAGCCCGCAGGCGGCCCTCACCGCATTAATTTTTGCAACAATATTTTTTTCAATATCCTGCCTGATTGCCTCGTCAATGCTGCTTTTATCGCTTTCCGTGGCCTCGCTGCCGCCGATAATATATATTTCAAGGAATCCGCCCGGGTTGGATTCATAACCGTTGAGATAAGGATAAAGGGTCAGGAGGCCTTCACCGGAATTAACCTTGTAAACGGTTTTTTCCCCTACCGGAAATTTTTCGATCAGGTCACCGCTGGTTGAGCCTATGCCGCCGTACAGTTTGCCCCAGTTGACACCTCCGGCCTTGAAGTCGTGCCCATCGGCCGTTGTTTCCGGGTAAACATCCTGCCACATTGTCCATTGGCCGAAAGCATAAATTTCAAGGGTATCGCCGGCCTTTACCACAAGGTTGGTCATGAGCCTGCCCTGTTTCGGATCATACAAAAATTTTTTCGATTTATCCGCAATTTCCTTTTTGAATTTATCTATGTCGATGCCGCCATCAACCGTAACGACCAGGGAGCCGGAAGGATTCTCAATCCTGTAATCGCCCTTGTTCGGGAAAAGGTAAAGCACACCGTCGGACTGACTCTTAAAATCCAGTGCGTTGCCGATAAGGAACGGAGCATTGTCCCCGATCTGCCCCATCAGCGCTCCCCAGTTAAATCCGTTCACAGTAAAATTATGACCTTCCCCGTCCACGGGATCATACTTGTCCCATAACGACCATTTGCCGGCAACCCTGATCTTTATCCTGTCGTCTTTCCTGATATAAATTCCGGCAGACTGTTTTTTGCCCTGCGGCTGTACTACAACCTTGACTTCGGGATTAATGAAAGAAAGACACAAAATGCTTAAACCCAGTGAGATGGCAAACCTGACTTTCCCGGAATGGTTCATAAACTTTCCTCCAATTTCGGATTCAACTTAATAATGATTCATAACGATGATAATATTATAAACAATTTTTGCTGAAAATGTTACAAAAAATTAAATATAAGTGTAAAAAATAATATTAATCGGCAAGCTTCGGGTTATTCTGGAAAACGGGAAGAAAAAATGGGCATAACGGAAAAAATAAAAAATGCAATTATAGAAAAATACAACAAGCTCAATGAGAAATCTCCTTTTTTGATAGACCTTGACAAACCGGCCGTTGATATTGAAGATCCTTTCATGAAAGAATACAAAAAGGCATTACTGGACAGCGTAAGATCGGTTAATGACAGCCATGAACATGAAAAGGTCCCGGGTGGAATCAAGGATCAAATTGACGGTGAATTAACCGCGCTTTACGGAGAAGACGAGGTGATCGATCCTTCAATCCTGAGCAGCATAGAAATGAAAGTGAACGGGATACTAAAAAAACTGAGAATGGAATTTTATGAAACCCGGAAAGAAAGTCTCAAGGAACTCCTGGCAAGCGACATCGAAAAAACGGAGCCCGTAACGAGCCTCGACGATACAAAAAAGCAGATCGTATTCGACCTTGTAAACGATCTTATCGAACATGAAATAGCGGAGTACAAGTCGAAAAAGGATTACAGGAAAAAAGAGCTCCTGAAGGATTACCTGCAAAAAACAAACCCGCTTGTAAACAGGTTTTTCGAAAAGAACAACCATGAAATACTCGTTAAAATGACCCTGTTCCAGAGGAAAAATCTCCTGAATTATTTTTTCGAAGAGATCAACCACAAATTCATACAACCGGAGTTTTTAAACAAAAACATCGATGAACTGGAATTCAAATTCCTGAAATCAAGGATTTACAGTTTCATAGAATCAAGGTATAACAAGACATTAAACGAGAAACTTCATGATTAAAATAAAAACAAACCGGAAGCTCGCACCGCTTACAACATTCAAAACAGGCGGGAAGGCGGAATATTTCTGTGCACCGCGGTCGCTGGACGAATTGAAGGAAGCGCTTGGATTTGCGAAGAACGGAAAGCTTGAAACCAACATTATAGGCGGAGGCTCCAACCTGCTTGTTTCCTCCGGAGGCGTCAGGGGCCTCGTGATTTACACAGGCATGCTTGATAAAATATCGATAGACGGCTGCCGTGCCACAGCGTTATGCGGCGCTTCGATGAGGGATGTAAACAGCAGGCTCTCCAAAGCCTCATTGAGCGGGATGGAATTTTCAGGGGGCCTGCCCGGATCGATCGGCGGTGCGGTATACATGAATGCAAGGGCATATAACAGCGAGATGAGCAATGTTGTGGAATCCGTCAAGGCCCTTGATCCGGATGCAAATGAAATCGAACTGTCAAAAGCAAAAATAAATTTCTCCTATAAAAAAAGCATTTTCATGGAAAGGAAGGAGCTCTTCATCTACAGCGTTTGCCTGAAATTATGCGAAGGCAGCAAGAAGGAAATCAGCACCCTGTATGCCGGAAATTTGAGGGACAGGAAATCAAAGGGGCAGTTTGACTATCCGTCTGCGGGCTGCGTCTTCAAGAATGACTATTCGACAAACACCCAGGCAGGCAGGCTGATCGATGAGCTGGGATTGAAGGGAAAACAAATCGGCAAGGCAAAGGTTTATGAAAGACACGCCAATTTCATAATAAACACAGGCAATGCGAAGCCGGAAGACATATTCGAATTGATCAGATTTATCGAGAAACAGGCCGCAGAAAAAAAGAACATCGGCCTGGAAAGAGAAATCGTACTTCTGGGATTCTAACCGGGAAAGATTTTTTAGTACCCACAAGAAGGCTGATGCAACCCCAAGGCCATCATTCAACGTAAAGTTCATTGTCAATACTGAGGTTGATCTTGCTTTTACCTTCAAGCATTTTAAGATAATCTATAAAACCCTTACGCTTTTCATCGACATCGGACTTTTTTACCCTGCCCAGTATTTTCATTTCATCCTCGATATAGAGCCTGCGCCTTTTTGTTACCGAACCGAACACTGCATTCTTCACATCATCGGAAGCCCCTTTTAGAATGTAAGCGATCTCCCTGTCGTTGTAGTCCTTAAGCGCATAATCAAGGCTTTTTTTGGGGATTGCCGCAATATCCCCGAAAGTAAAGAGGCTGTCCTTTAACTCGCCTGCCAGATCGGGGGACACCTCTTCAAGACTCTCCAGTATCCCGGCAGCATTCTCAAGGGAAGTATGCTTCAAAATATCGACAAGCTTGTTCTTGCCATGGATCTTTATCATATCCTCCGGCTCGACGGCAGATACCTTTTCCTTAAGCTTGGCCACAATCGTATTCAAAATCTGCGGCTGTATCTCGATTTTCCTCGACATCCTTTTTATTATCTTCAGGGCCTTGTCCCTGGGCATATAGTTGAGAATGCCCGCAACTTTTTTGGAATCCATCAGGCTGAATATTATGGAAACAACCATATCGGATTCGTCATTCAACACATCGATTATGGACTTTTCAGGCAGCCTGTTAAGCAGGTTGAAAAAATTACCGCTGGAATCCTCCTCGATTATCCTGATATAAACCGAGCTTCCTTTTTCCATACCGTAAATTTTTTGCAGTAAAATCTGGGCATATTTTTCCCCGCCCGAATATTCCATCGTGCGGTCATGATCTATGCTGCCGAAATTTCTTTCAACTTCCCTTATATCATCCTTGCGGATTTCCTTCAGCTTTATTATTTCCCTGATTATTATCCTGATCTCTTCATCATTGAGGTGCATCAGTATTTTGGAAGCACTGTCCGCCCCTATTAATACCGAATATACAGCGGTCAACTGTTTTTTTGAAAATTTCTGCACCGGTTTGCTGCCGGTTTCGATTTTTTCAAATTTCATCCTGGCGGCATCCTTATTCTGGGCGCCTTTGTTTGCCGCTGCATTCAATTCGGGTTTTACAGCAGGCTCTTTTTTTTTGGCGGCTTTTTTATATTTATCCAGATAATAATTATTGTCTTTTGCCACTTTTAATCAACCTTACAAAGTGCTTGTATAATCATTGTATGATTCTTCATTCAAAAGGCCACTGATCTGATCCTTATCCTTTACTGCAATTTTGAAAAGCCAGCCGCTGCCATAGCAGTCTTCGTTGACTATGCCGGATTTGGACTGATCCTCAAACGCATTGTTTAATTCTGTAATCTTACCGTCAACCGGCGAATAAACGGGGCTTACGCTTTTTACCGACTCGATCTCCGCAACCTCGTCGTTTGCCCTGACCTCTTCGCCCGCTTTCTTCAAATAGGAGACATAGACGACATCACCGAGCTGTTTCTGGGCATAATCCGTAATACCGACGGTGCCGGTCTCCCCGTCCAGTGTTATCCATTCATGTTCTTTCGTATAGTATCTCATAACAAAACTCCTCTTTTCTTTTTTAATAATTCTTTTCCTTCAATTTTATCGAGGCAATGCCCCCCTCAATATTGAACACTTTTTCGAAACCATTCCCTTTCAGAATCCTTTCTGCTATATAACCCATCATGCCGATATTGCCGAAGACATAAATACATTTTTCCTTCGGAATTTCATCGAGCCTCGACCTTAATTCATTCAGCGGAATACAGACGGAATTTTCTATCCTTGACTTCAGGTACTCCTTTTTGCTTCTCACATCCAGGATCATAGACTCACTTCCGAAAGGCACATCATCAAAATCAATGGAACTTGAGCAATTTGTCATTCTGTCAAAAGCCACGGCGCCAAGTATGTTTATTGGATCTTTTGAAACGCTAAGTCCAGGAGAATAACAAAGATTGAGACTGATCAAGTCTTCGTAGGTCAACCCTGCATAAATGGCGGTGGACAGGGTATCGAGCCTTTTATCAACAC
>JBJKSS010000335.1:0-3617 GCA_046703745.1 Spirochaetota bacterium | reverse complement strand
ACTGCAATCTCTTGATAAAATCGTAATTTTTTTGTTCCACCGATTTCTTCAAAAGGGATGCTGTTAAATTTATCCAGCCAATCATTTTGGTCTGTAAAAATCAGGTTCCACAAGTCATCAGGTGAAGGGAAAGAAGTTACCAATTTTTCTTTTCCGGTGATCATGTTTATCTCGTATATTTCATTTCCATTTGTTGAATAAGCATATTCAAGATGAAGCTTTTCGGCATAATTTTTTGCCTGTGCAACACCTTCACCAACGGGCAGTTCATCGCTTTTCGCTTCAATGACAGCAAGCTTCCGGTTTTTATATACAAGGATATAATCGGCTTCCAAAGGTTTAGACCTTCCGCCTCCGGTTTGGATTTTACCTGCTGTAATTGGAAATTCACGAAGAATTTTTGAGCCTTCGATTATTCCCCAGCCGAAAGATTTAAGCATCGGGTCGATTAATTCTGATCGTGTTTGTGATTCGTTCATGGTAATTTATCTCCAAACTTTGATAATCATATATTATAATTAAAATTTTTAGACGCTCATATTTTGTAATTAATGATTATCTAACAACTTTGTTCAGATTTTGTGATTATCAAAATGATTTATGTCCTTCAGCAATATTTAACAATTCTGGCAATAAATAAACAGCCGGCTTCCTTCCGCTTGGCGTTGACAGAATCTTTATTATTTTTTTATTACGCAGTACTTCCAAAATTCTTCTTCCTGTAGCAGGTGGAATATTGGAAGAATCTATAAAATCATTGCTTTTGAAAATCGGTTTTTCAAATATCCAATCCAATGCTCTCATTGAATATTGGGAGTGAGTTAATTCCGGTATTAGAACTTTAAAATGGTTATATAAATCCAATATTGCGCCTGCTTTTTTTCCGTTTTCTTCTGCCTGGTTCTTTAGCGCATTAAGAAAAAATATACACCATGATGACCAGTCATTGCCTTTGGAAACAAGAAGCAGCCTTTCATAATATTCATCCCTGTTTTCTTCAAAAAAGGCGCTTATGTAAAAAGTCGGACTTTGCAATAATCCGTTTTGATATAAAAATAATGGCACAAGCATTCTCCCCAACCTGCCATTACCGTCCAAAAAAGGATGAATGGCTTCAAACTCTGCATGAAGTATTGCAAGCTGTACCAATTTATCAGGCTGCGCGGAATGAAGGTATTTTTCCCAATTACTCATCGCATCTGGAAGCTTGTCTGAAGAAATTGGAACAAAACGGGCATTATCCATTTTACATCCATTTGATCCGATCCAGTTTGGAATTTTTCTGTATTCACCCGGTGACCTGTTTTGTCCCCGGACACTTTTTAAAAGAACACTATGAGTTTCTTTAATCAATCTCTGACATACAGGCAATTTTTTCAATAATTTAATTGCATGGTGCATGGCTTTACGGTAATTCAACACTTCCTGAATATCATTTTTTTTATCTTCCGAGAAATTTTCAATATCCTTTCCCGCTTCAAATTCAAGGACTTCTCCCATCGTTGCCTGTGTTCCTTCAATCCTGCTTGACAGAACTGCATCCTGAGTCGATAAAGGGCTTAATAACACTGCTGGATTTGGAATAACAGACAACACGCCGTCATATCTTGCAATGGATGAACTCACAGGTCCAAGTAAGGGAATTAATTTGTCCCATGAAAGATTTGTTGGTGGAAATTTTCCATAATGATAATTTACGGATGCCACTTATTGCTCCTTATTTTATAAAAAGTGTTAACTTCCAGTCGAATGATTTAAGCATTGGGTTGATTAAAATGGCTCGTATATCTGTTTCGTTCAATTATTCATTTCCTTAATTTCTGTGTTATCATCTTTTTCACTCTTTATGAGTAACCTGATTATGGCATGATAAGTTGCCAAATAAAAATGAAACATCCAAGAATACCAAATTTTTTTGTCATAATTACTTTTTTGATTTGGATTATGATGCCTAATTTCAAATTCATTTATAATCTCAAAAATAATTTTATCATCTTTTTTATCTAATACATTTTGTAGCTTTTTACTACGTTTCAACCATTCAAATACATCGGCAAGAATTCTTATTGTTTCTTTTCTTTCATTTAATGATTGATTTCTTTTTAACCACTTTTTTATTGCATCAGCTATTCTTGAATCAACATTTCTGTCATCATAAGGAACAATGTCGGCATTTAATATATATTTTAAACCATTTTCACCAAGTGAAATGATTTCTCCTTCATTACTTAACTCATAACCATCAGCATAATCATTAAGTACAATATTTATATATTCAATATATTCTTTTTTCCCTTTTTCCCTATCATAAGAATCATAATCTAAATAACGATAATTATAACCCGAATCATTATCAATTCTTTCTACCAAATCTCCTGGTTTAGATATATAATCATAAAAAAATTCAATAACATCAAATAAGTTATTTTCAGTAACATCAACTTCTTCCCATTTTGTAATTGGAAAAGGTTGAAAAGATAATTTAATTGAAGCATCATACTTAATAGCATCAGGTATATTTTTAGTATCTTTTGTTATTCGAGCCAAGTCTTTAAAATAGTCTTTATTTTTAAAAAACAAATAAATATTTTGGAGTTTATAATATAAATCATTAATATTAAGTTTCAAACCTTTTACTCTAGATGTATAATATTTCTTTGCCATATTTTACAACTCCCCATTAAATGCTTTATTTAAAATACTCTTCTTCAACTCCTCAAGATCATCAATCTTCTTCCTGTAAATCTCTTCAAGCCGTTTAGTCTCGGCAGAAAGCGAGTCAAGTTTGGTGACAATGCGCTTTTGTTCCTCAATTGAAGGATAACAAATTTTAAAATTTTCAATGATTGCCTTTGTAAGAGCTTGCCTTGTAGCTCCATTTTTTTCACCAGTTAGCATCAATTTGTCTTTATTGATTTTTGATATTAATAAATAATGTAGATATTCTGGAAGCATTATATTTTTTTGTAATCTGATTATTGAAACATGTTGATTTACTCTGGCAGGCAAAATTTCATCCGGAACCTTGCAACATCGTGTAATCGAGGCACCAGTTATATTCAATAAAATATCTCCTGATTTTACTATAACATTAGAAAGTGAATCTGCCTGATTATCATCAATAAAAGCTAAATCTTTTTTCTTGAAACCATAATCATGAACATTAAGACTTCGTATTAATGAAATTCCATTTGATTTATATGACTTTTCTCCACCTAATGGAGTTGCACCGCTACCAATTTTTGTTGTTAAATCTCCAAGCTTTTTTTCCTCCCATCCATCTTTTATCTGTGTTAATCCGTGTTCATCTGTGGTTGCAAATACCCCATTCAAATACGATTCAAATAACTCATTCGCATTTGCAAGGTTTTTCTCTACGTTTTCTTTTGCCTTTGTAATTGCGGCAAACGCTTCGTCAAGAATGGCAACGATTCGCTTTTGTTCTGGGAAAGGGGGTAGCGGGATTCTAATATTTTCAATAAAATCAGAAGGGACTCTTTTATGGCCAACAGCCCCAGTCATTCTTTTTGCCCCTTCAATTCTGAATATCTCTCGTGATAAAAAATAGTATAAGTATTCAGAAATAATTTCTTTGTTTAACCTAAAAACAATAAATT
>JBJKSS010000334.1:0-5426 GCA_046703745.1 Spirochaetota bacterium | reverse complement strand
GAATCAAGGGTACCAACCTCACTAGGGGTGGGGAATCTTCATTACCCGACTGGGGAATAAGATTACCCGTGACATCTATTATCTTCCAATTTTAAAATTTACAAAATTCTATTTATATAGCAGAATGAAAAGCAAATTAAAATATTATTGCTGCGGCTAAATTTTCTGTCTTGTGTGCTATGTATGAATCAGGCAAAATCTGTGCTAATCAGAGGAATGGAGATGGTCGCTCTTTGTCATCCATGACACCGCGGCATGAACTCCATCGTGGAGTTCAGCGGGAATCGGACATTTTTCATTAAGTTGTAACTTATGGAAATATCAAGAGTTATAAAATTGAATAAAAATAATTCAGTAAAATATTAAGTATTTTCTGCTTTTTCTACGGAAAAATCTATTAAAGGAAGAATTAATGGTGGGAAATTTGAAAATGAGGTAAATTGAGTAACAAGCGGTCTTAAATAAGATAATAAAATTGCTGGTGCATTTGATTTTAATAGTACATCTAAAATTTTTTTATCGATATTCTCATCCCATTTGAAAATACCAATGTTGGTCATAGTTAAAAAAAATGGATATTTTGAAATCTCTTTTTCATCGAAAACATTTAAAGTTAATTTAATTATTGCTGTTTTTTCGCTTTCATTTAATTGGAGATTAATGTTTGAATTTATAATTAATGGTATTTGGTTATCAGGAAAACTGAAGCTTTCATTTACAAGATATTTAATATCAATTAATTTTTGATTTAATAAAAAAAATTGACTTTTTTTCATAACTTTATGCCGCCAATGGTAAAGACTTATTATTTAATGAATTTTCTTTTTTTTCTTCATAAAAGCCTGCTGTACAAACATCAACTTTGGTTGATAAATTCTCTTTTACTTGCTCTGGTGTATGGGCATAACATTTAATAAAAGAACTAGCCAAATCCTGAGATATTTGGGCTACAGAATAAAAAACACTTACACTTACTGATGTTGATAACTTAGCCTCGGAATTAAAAGCACTTGAGGCAACTGATACAGAATTAAAATATACAAAGTTATTTTCTTCGTCTAGTTGATTAGATTTCTCTTCATTATAATCTATAAAAAAATTAAATATGTTATCGTCGTGCAAATATTCTTTTATTAATTTACCTACAAAAGATTGAAAACTCAAATCTTTTCTTAGTTCCTTGTTATTATACCAAATTTCATAGGTATTGTCATCTTCAAGGAAATCATAAGAAATATATATTTCAGGATATTCTTCCTTTATTTTTTTGATAAAAATATCAATTTTATCATTCATAATTTAAACTCCAGTTATTACACATATATTTTTTAATATTTTATCAATACCATAAAAATGTTGACCAAAAGTTTCAATATATTTATTTTCATCAGACACTATATAATGCCTATAATCAGCCTGAATTCTACTTCTTCGTAATTTATGTAATAATTGTAATTGTGTTCTCTCATGATCTTTAAGTACATTTTTTTCTTCAATTTCTTTAAGAAATAAATCAATTGTTATTACGTGGCTGTTATCTTTTTCATAATAATCAGAACTTATTTTGTCTTTTAAATAACAAATTATAAATTGATAAAGGTAATAATAAAATCGGCTTATAGCAACATCATAAAATTTATTTGTTTCACAATATTTTGCTACCTTGAAATTGGTTTTAGCTTTTAAAATCAAATTTTCACTGGACACAAAAAGCTCTTTATTGCAAAGGTTTAAATAAAAATTAATTAAATTATTACTCTTTATAATAAAAAAATCAATAAATTTGGATATTAACTGATTTTTTAATAAAATTTATTATTTTTGTCAATATATTTGTATTGGGAGTAGGTTACCTTAGTCGAAAAAAATCAGGCAAGGTTATCCGCTTTTCCTTTCATTTTTTACAACTTTCATAAATTACTTAAATCTTATTTTCTTTATAAACAAGGCGAGTGTTTATGCTAATTTCTTTTTCAGTGGAGAGTTTTTCAACTTATTCCACTGTAATTTTTTCGACCTCGGCAACTTCCGGCATCCTGCCGGTCGGCAGATTCTTTGCCGTCCTGGCAAAATCTGCACTCCCGACGTCCTGTCGGTCGGAATCAAATCGATTGGCCTCATTTTTTTGAAATATTTAGTGATTGTTAAATCTGTGCGAATCATCCCGATTTATCGGGAAAATCTGTGCTAATCAGAGGAATGGAGATGGCGGGAATCGAACCCGCGTCTTACAATACGCCAGAAGCCGTCTACATGCTTAGGTTGTCTGTTATTTGCTTGGGAAAATGACCGGAAGACAACCGATCCTATCATTAACCGCAAGTCATGTGGTTTTCATCGCTTGGTATGACTGTTCCAAACGCCTATTCCTGTTTGTCTGACGGAAATCCTTTAAAGTACAGGACTAAACTTCGCCGGTTCCGTGCAGCAAAATTTAAGCTGCTAAAGCTAAATTATCGTTAGCATTTATTAGTTTGCGTCTTTTTTTAAAGTGCAGCCGCCCACTTGCATGCGGGTTATCCCGATCAACTATTGCAATCGAACCCAGTGCATCCCCTTAATTATCTTATTATATTATATATTTTCATTTTGTACAATACGTAATAATCATTGATTTTTTTTCAGGGAAAGCATTTTCATGAGATACCTGTAGGCATTGTTGATCTCGGTAAACGCTTTTTCATTCTCTCCGCCATGATCGGGATGATATTTTTTTGCCAGATACTTGTATCTTTTTTTTATAAGATCCAGTGAGGATGATTCTGCAAGGCCAAGCACCTCGAAACTTTTTTTATAATTGTCATAGTCCGATATGACTTCCCATGCACCGTTTAAAAGTTCGCTTGCCGTTTCCCTGTTGAATTTATAATAGTTGTTCCTGTCCAGATAGAAATATTTTGAAGACTGAAACTCGATATTGCTGCTGCCGATTTTGGCAAGATGGAAACTGCAGTAATTCTTCCTGTCCGTGCATTTTTGTCCGCAGAATGCTCCCCTGTGTTCATCATAAAAACGGCAATTACCTTCGTCCGGATAATCGGTTAAAAAAGTCCGCATGAAATGGACATGGAGATATTTGTTCTGCGTGTAGTATTCTTCCTGAAATTTGTAAAGCAGATGAAAAAGGACGAAATGATTCTGGAACAATACAAGCGGATCTTCATCTATGATATCCATATCCTTGAATGCCCTGCGCAAAAGCTGACTTTCATAGCAGGGCCCGTCAAGTTTTTCCAGATAATCTTTTAACTCCGGAATGTCAATTGAATTAAGTTTTTGTTCAAAATCATCCATACCCTGTTGATGTATAAGGAATAATCAGGCAAATAACACCGGGTGTGATCAGTTTCTTTTGAAATCGTCTTCGATCCTTATTATATCATCCTCACCCAGGTATACGCCGCTTTGCACCTCGATTATTTCCAGTTCTTCCTTTTTTGATGAATTGTATACCCTGTGTTTCGTTTTCTTTGGAATAAAAATTGATTCATTGGGTCTTAGAATGACCGTCTTGTCATTTATTATTACTTCGGCCTTCCCTTTGACAACCGTCCAGGTTTCGGATCTTTTTTTGTGATACTGATAGCTTATTTTTTTACCGGGCCTGATGTGAAGCTGCTTGACCTGATAATTGTGTTTTTGGAACAGGGAAATATAAAAGCCCCACGGTCTGAAACATTTGGAATGGAAGTCACATTCTTTTGATTTTTTTTCAGCAAGCATGTTATAAACGTTTTTAACGTCTTCCGTCCTGCCGCTGTCCGATATTAATAATGCGTCGGGAGTATCGATGATTACCATGTCTTTCAGATTGATTGCGGCTATTTTTCTGTCATAGCCGTGCACCAGCAAATTTGTGGAATCAATATTGATAAAATCATCGGTATTGTTCATCCTTATTGCATTGAGGTTTTTATCACGCGGCAGTAATTCCTGAAGTGATTTGAAGCTGCCTATGTCATTCCACCCGAAATCTGAAGGAATAACCACTGTTTTCGGAGTTTTTTCCATGAGTGCATAATCGATGGATATTTCCCTGAATTGTTTGAAATCCTTGTCATCGATGCTGCCGTGCTTGTTCAGTTTTTCCCTGATGACTGTCAGGGTATCGTAAATTTCAGGAGAATATTTTTTTAATTCTTCAAGGAAAATGCCTATTTTAAAAATGAATATCCCTGCATTCCAGAAATAATCCCCGACTTTCAGATATTTCATGGCCCTTGATTTATCAGGTTTTTCCACGAATTTTTCAACAATGAATCCTTTTGAAACCTTTTTATCTGATTTTTTTATGTAGCCATATCCGGTTTTGGGAGAATCCGGCTTGATGCCAAGTGTAACGATATAATTTTTATCTGCAATTTGTTCTGCTTCAGCCAGAATTTTATTATATTTCAAATTGTCGGAAATATGGTGATCGCTGGAGAGAACCGCGATAATATCGGATTCATCAAAATATAGCGTGCTGTATGCGATAGCAGGTGCAGTATTGCGCCCGACCGGCTCGACTATCAGATTGTTTTCATCAAAATTTTTAAAGACTTCGTTCATTTGATCAAAAATTACCAGTTTTGAATCCTTGTTGGATATTATGAAAATATCTTTTCCCTGTTTTTTTGAAACCCTCAAAGCGGTATTCTGCAAAAGAGATCTGCCATCAACAAGATTTAAAAACTGTTTTGAATATTGACTGCGGCTCAACGGCCAGAGCCTCGTGCCTTTACCGCCGGCAAGGATTAAGTATTTCATTAAACAAACAACCTCAGTAAAAATTTTTAATAAAATATCATATTTTTGAGATTATTAAAATATTATTTTACAATAAATTATTTGCCATTTGATAAATAATTTGATAGAAAATTAATTGAAAAAGGATTTATCCATGAAAATAAAAAAAATTGTTGTCTTTGCCCTGATAATTCCGGCGCTGTCATTTTTTTTGTATACCTGTACCGTTAATAGCAGCACGGGATTGATTACCATAACGAATACAACCCAGAATGACATATCCTCAATTGTAATAGGAGATATAACAATCAGCTCATACATAAGCAGAGGGAGTAAGGTCGATTACTGGTACAGCACCCAGCTCTCCGGCAGGCTCCAGTTTGGCGGTCAGCCAAGGCCGTTCATAGTGCAGGAAGATAATGGGGACGAAACAAGGGATAAAACTACCAGCCTGGTTTTCAAGCTTGATTGTGAATATAAAATTGACATCATAGAATATAATAACCAGAACTGGTTTTATTTTTATAAAGGGAAAAAAATCGGCTCGGATTATGACTCATCAGGAGCCAATGTAAAACCCTGGGATTGAGATTATTACTCTGTCATTTCAGCGAATAATCAAGCAATTTGATTTCGACACGCCTGTTCAGGTTCAATTTTTGCGGATCATTTGTTATTGTGTTTTTACTGCCGTAACC
>JBJKSS010000333.1:0-4833 GCA_046703745.1 Spirochaetota bacterium | reverse complement strand
TATTAAATTTGAAATAATTAATGAAATCGGTACGGTAAGCCTTGGAAAATAAACTTTGCCAAAAATACCGCTGTTAGCGAGAAAAACATTTGAAGTTGAGGTAAGACACGCGGAAAAATAATTCCACAATGTCAACCCTCCAAGATAAAACAACGGCTTGGGTATACCATCCGTTGGTATTTTGGCAATATTACCAAAAATTACAGTAAAAATAAGTGTTACAAAAAGAGGCTGCACCAAATACCATAAAGGTCCTAATAAAGTCTGCTGATAATATGCGACAATATCCCTTTTTACAAATAAAAAAATAAGATCCTTGTAATGAAGTAATTCTTTAAAATTTAAATTAAAAAGTTTCGATTCGGACCTAATTACAGATGTCCATTCATTATCACTCATTTTACCCTCATAATATTTAAATTAGCAGATCAAATATATTGTATCTTTCTTAATTTTTCCAATGCAAATCCAAGAAATCTAATAAAGATTAACTTCTTCGTGCCGTAACAACGTAAGAAATTCAAAACAAACTTTGAGTAATTTTTCTACTCAAATTATATCATAAAAATTCACGTTGTCAACAATAAAAATTAGTTTTTTGCGCTGCTCAAATTGAAGCCAACACTCTCAAATTACAGCCTTTGTTTCAAAAATTTGATAAGCCTGTATCAGCCGCTGTTTCCCTGAAAATAAATTATTTTTAATGAATGAATGCTTATAAAGATTCACTACTAACTAATTACTCATTTGCCTGCATTTAAAATCATTGAACACTGATTTAAAAGATGATATATTATTTTTGTTTCCGTATCTTGACTTGATCCATGCCCTGTCAATCGAATTATCAGAATTCAATTTGATCAATTCTTCATAGCTGGTATTAAAAAATTCCTTCAAATCATTCTTGATCAAAACACTTTTTTTGCCATCCAATTCTTCAGAATAATCTCCGATACCTCTTGTTAAAATAACACTGTTGCCTGTAGCAAGGTATTCAGCCATTTTAGTAGGGGAAGATACCCTGTTTACCAGATCATTCTTGCGGCAGATAACCCCTATATCCGATGCATTATATACACCAACCAGATCCTTGCCTGTACTGGATCCAAGAATAATGTTTTTTAATGAATATTTTTCTATAAACTTTTCGGCAATAATCCTGTCAAAAGTCAGGCAGAAAAATTTGAATTTATTTTCTTTATCCTGCATTTCAATATTCTTGAAAAACCTGAAAATCAAATCAGGCATCTGCCATTTTTGCATTGATCCCGAATACAACAAAACAATATGGTTTTTGCCTATGCCATATTTTTTCCTGTATACACTTCTTAATTTTGCATCAGAATAAAAAATATCTGTATCGTATGTGCAAGGATAAACAGCAATTTCTTTATGCACTGATACATTTTTTTTGCTGCGCAAGTAATCCCTGAATTTGAAAGAAACGACAGAAATCGAATCAGACTTTTTCAGTGTAAAATACTCAATTGTTTTTAAAAATATATATTTAAAGACTCTGTGAATTATACCTCAATTGGAATAAAAAAGCTCTTCTTCTGCCGGTACACCTCTCAAGTTCAAGTGGAAATACGATCTTTTTATCCTGTATTTAAGCATCATACCAATCAGGCCACTGAAATAATTTTGCGCAAAAATGAATATGTTTTTATAACGTTTGATTTTATTATGCAGGCAGGTATACGTACTGAAAATACTTATTATTTTTTTTTCGTTTATCAATAGCAATTCATATTTAAACCTATATTTTTTTGACAACGCAATTATTATTTTTTCTTTTTCATTTATCAATTTTCTGACTCCGGCATTAATTTTTTTTGGTACAAAAAGAGTGATTATAACCCTGGAAAAATCCGCCAGTTTGAATGAATAAAAATTTTTAATAAACCTGAGTTGATGTGTTTCAAAATGATTACCGGAAGTTATATTTTTTGAGCCTAAAAAAACTAGAACACCGCTATCCATTTTCTTCCCGTAAAGTCTTGTCATTTTAGAAACAGCTTGTTTTGAATTAATTTTTTATACAAATCCAAATATTCTTTAATAATGCTACCCCAATCCATTTTTTTGGCAATAGCTCTCGACTTTTTACCATGAATTTCAATTAATTTCTTGTTCTTTTTATATTTCAATAATGCACTTCTAAGCTGCTCAACCGAGCCTTTTTCGATCATGAATCCATTTATATTATTCTTTACAAGCTCTTTGCTTCCGCCCACATCTGTTACTATGGCTGGTAGTCCACATGATATTGCTTCCAACAAAGAAATACTCATGCCTTCGTTTAAAGACGGCAAGACAAAAATATCACTATTTTGAAGATAATCAATGATTTGCGAATGGTCTATCATGCCTTTAAATTCAACATTAACCTTGTGGTTCTTTACCAGTTCTTCAAGTTCATCCTGTATGTTTCCTGAGCCGATCAATATTAATTTAAAATCATTTAACCCTTCCAGTGCCCTGATCAACAGGTCATAACCTTTTCTTTTAATCAGTCTTCCTGTAGATACCAATGTAATAAGTTTATGATTTTTCCTGTATTTTTTCTGTTTGAATTCAGCTAGATCAACACCATTGTAAATTAATTTTATATCAAAATCAGGAACAGATTTTAATGCCAAATCCTTTAAACCTTCAGAATTTGAGGTAACACAAAATGATTTTTTCCAAATTTTACCGCTTAACCGTTTAAAAATAAGTTTATCCAGCAATTTGAATCTTTTATTGTAAAAAGGTACATCGGACCCCTGTAAGGAAATTATATAAGGCAAATTCAATTTCATGGCTATATAGCCGCATGGTATACCGAAAAAAGCATGTATGAAATCGAATTGCTTTTGTTTTGATAATTTTTTAATGTACCAATAAGCTTTCCAGGAATATGTCAAAAGATCTTTATTTGATTGATAAAGAAGATTTTCACCTTTTTTATTAACATCAAGATAATGAATTCTTATCCTATCTGACATCTCTTCAATTTTAAAATCTCCGGTTGATGATGTAACAAGATCAATCCCTAAATCCTTATTTTTTTTCAATTGATTTAAAAGAGATTCGGTTACCCTTGAGGCTCCTCCTCCAAGCGGAGGTTATTCATAATTCAGCATAAGTATTTTCATTTTTTCACCATCCTTTTTCTTCCAGCCGGCTTGACTGCGCGCTTTTTAACTGCGGCCATTTTATTTTCGATTATCTCCCGTATGAGATATGATTTGTCGTTCGTACTGCCGTAATAATTTTTGGAAAGCATGTCAGATATTAAACCGGAAATAAAAAGCTGGATACCTGCTATTCCGAAAAAAACAGTCAAGAGAGGAGGAATAATATTGTCATGGAGCTTTCTCCCCTTGACAAAAATATAAATCGTATCGATACCAAAAACAAACCCCGCTATCAGAAACAATATCCCCATTGCCCCCATTAAATGCAATGGCCTTGCTGCATACTTGTTCCAAAACCACACTGCAACCATATCAATAAACCCCTTGATAGTTCTTTTCCAGCTATATTTTGTTTTACCGGCAGTCCTCGGCCTATGGTTGACAACTATCTCTCCGACCCGGAAGCCCTTTATACGAAGCATTGCAGGAATGAACCTGTGCATCTCTCCGTACAACGTAAGATTATCGAAGCATTCGCGCCTGTAAATCTTGAGGCTGCATCCGCTGTCATGTATACCGTCCCTTACAAGAATATTTCTTAAAAGATGGGCACCTCTTGAAGTAAGTCTTTTTAAAAAACTGTCCTTTCTTTTCTTCCTCCAGCCCGAGACAACATCATAATCGTTTTCCTCAAGATGTTTAACCAGGGACGGGATGTCACCAGGATCATTTTGCCGATCCCCGTCAATGGTTACAATATAATCATATTTTGCATTCTTTATACCCGCATCCATAGCGGCTGTCTGACCAAAGTTTTTCCTTAAACGTATATATTTTACAGGAAATAATTTTTTTGAAATATCCTGAGTTTTGTCATTGGAGCCGTCATCAACAATTATTATCTCATACTGATACCTGTTTTTTTCACAAATTCCCTTTATTTCTTTATGCAAAAAAGAAATGTTGCCATCTTCATTATATACCGGGATTACAATTGATATTTTTTTCATTTTCTTAAACCCTCGCAATTTATATTTACAAAGTATATATTTAAAAACATTAATGGCTTTGCCGGCAAATCTCTTCGGAGCTGAAACGGGGACTTCAGAAACAGCCCCTATCATAAATACCAAAGGGGAAGTCCTGCGCTGTCCGGCCTTTAAGATGAGCTTTCTTGCAATATCTCCGTTTATACAGCAAAATCCCCCCATATCCTTGACTGGACATTTAGTAATAGATCTTACTCCGTATTATATTTAAAATTCAATTTGTCAATTATTCAAATAGTTGTAGTAATCATATATATCATTCAGAGTTTTGTCTTCAACATTTATCTTATTATCATCGGAATAATCGGCGTTTACAACAACGATGCGGTTGTTTTTATCCGAAAGGATTTCACTGATCTTTTTATTATCTTTTATCAAATAATTTAATTTCCTGCCTTCATTTTCCAGACTGTACATTTGCGGAAAAACGATATTTTTACCATCAATCCAAATTTTACTGTTCAAAAAAGCATAACAAACCACATGATATAATTTGACGGTATGTTGCCTGCTGCATATGAATACAGGCATGCCTTTTTCATATGCATCGTTTATTTTCTTTTCAAAACCTGGAGTACTTATGATTGGATTGCCGCCCCACCTGAAATTCATCGCCCCGAAATTATTAATAAAATACAACATAACAATGGTCAAAACAACAA
>JBJKSS010000332.1:0-4526 GCA_046703745.1 Spirochaetota bacterium | reverse complement strand
TCAACTATGGATAAAACCAAGGTGTTACAGCCCCTTGTTTGCCACACTGCTATTGTAGATTTATCTTGAGGAGGCACTTATGAAAAAGACATTTTTATTTCACCTGTTCATTCTTTTCATTCTAGCCGGCTGTTTGACAACCGGGTTATCCGGCCCTGCCGCCCCAGGTATCATAAATGTATCGGGCAAAAATCCCAAACCCGTTACCACGCTTTACGGAGAAAATTACTGGTGCTGGAACAATTACGGCGATCGGGTTAAAGGCACCGAAACTCTTGTGGCAGACCTCAAACTCAAAGTCCTGCGGGCCGGCGGCTACAACAATGATGCCCAGAAGGGCAGCGGGTTTGATCCTTTCGACCATTCACAGATCGACAGGTTCATCGCATACTGCAGGGCCGTAGGTGCCGAGCCGATCATGCAGGTTTCTCTTTTGAAAAACATATCGAATGGCAGGGCGACAGCCGGAGATGCGGCCGATATGGTTACTTACTGCAATAAAACCAGGGATTACAACATAAAATACTGGGAAATCGGGAACGAACCCGATTTGTATTCCGATCTGGGGGACAGACCCGGTTATACTGTGACAGATTTTTGCAGCGATTTCAATGCATTCAGCATTGCAATGAAAGCTGCCGATCCTTCTATAAAAATCCTCGGGCCCGAGTTAAGCTGGAAATATTATCCTAAAACAGGCGGCGATGACTGGCTCACGCCTTTCATTCAAAACTGCAAGGGGCACTTTGATATTGTTTCAATACACCGCTACCCGTTCAGCGCATCACAAAGCACAATAGAGAATGCAATGGCTGATGCCGCCAATTTCAATAAAGTCGTGGACGGGGTGCGGTCCCTGATGAATGCGAACGGCCTTTCATCGGTGCCTCTTGCCATCACGGAAGCCAACATTTCATGGGACGGTGATCCCTCGCACAGCAATTACAGTGCATCTCCGCAGACATTCTACGCCGCCCTGTGGGTTGCAGACACCCTTGGTGAGGCAATACAGCAGGGTTTATGGGCCTATTGCTTCTGGAGTATCAGCGAGGGCTGGACACTTAGTTTCATTGACGGGAGTTCCAAAGAACCCAAACCCAATTATTATGCATACTGGATGTTTACAAATAATTTCGGCACAAAACTTCTCAGTGCAACAGCTCCGTTGGGGTTTTCGGTATACGCAAGCAGGAATGAGAATGACGACACGATATTGATCGTGATAAACAAAAACAGTACGAATAATGAAGAGACCTTGAAATTTTCGGGGTTTTCAACGGCATTGCCGGATCAATCATACAAATTTCCGGCTTACTCGATAACCTGTTTGACAATCCCTGACAATGGAAATCCGATAAAAATTTTAAGTTATACAAAGGATCAGGCCGACCAGGGCAAACCTCCTTTAGTTATTAATAAAAATTAGGCTTAAAATAAGCCTGAATAAATTGGAGGTTTGAATACGGCAAAACCGTCATTTGGAATCATTCTCCTGTTTTTTAAAATTATGTTTGACACCCGGCAGTTTATTAAACTATAACTAAACGCATGAAACGTTCCCCTTTTTCTTTTGAAGAAATAATCAATGCGCCAAAAATCAGGATGAATGAACCGGAGTTCTTTCTGTCCACTGACAACACGAGACTCGCATATTATCCTTTTATCTCGCAAAAAAAACCGCTATGCAGCCTTATCTTCATCCACGGCAGCGGGGCGTTCAGCGGTGGGGGTTACCAATACCTTGCGGCAGGATTGATGGAAAAGCATAACATTAACGTTTATCTTTTAGATATGAGGGGACATGGCAATTCCGACGGCAGAAGAGGCGATGCGCCCGATGCCGGACAGTTGTTTTATGATTTAAAGACTCTTGTATGTCTGGTGAGGAGAGCGCACCCTGACATCCCGCTGGTACTCGGGGCGCACTCATGGTCATGCGGGCTTGTACTTAAATATTCGTCAAACGTAGAAAAATTGCCAGTGGACGGTTACGCCTTCATAGCTCCGTTTTTCGGAGTCAAAAGCGGGACAAACAGGTTCACGATATTCAACAATCCTTACACTACCCCGAGATTTTTTAATATCCTTGTCTACAAAATGTCTGGTCACAGGTTGTTTGGCAACAGGATTGCGGTTCGGCTTAATTATCCTGAGGAAATAATAAAGAAGAGTCCGCTGATAACCACTTCTTACACTTGCAATTTCGTTGAAGGAATAAGCGTCAATGATCCGGAAAAAGAATTCGGCAGGATCGACAGGCCGGTTTTCATGATCATAGGAGAAAAGGACGAGCAGTTTAAAACTGCCAGGGTCATTGATTATTCAAGACTCCTCGAAAATAAAGTGAAGCAGAAATCATTCTTTAATATAATAGAAGGCTCGGGGCACCTGTCGATACTCCTGGTTTCTGATGATCCTCTGGGATTTTTTTTAAAAAATTTGACAAACTGAAATTTAATCTAAAAATATCATAAATTCAAAACAGGTTTGTATTTCAAATTCTTAAGATAAATTACCGCCCAGATTATCGAAGCCGCAAGTGTCAGGAGATTGATCGTTACGAAAATAACAAGAATGTTGTTAAAACCGTAATTCAGCAGGAACACCGAGACAAAGCAAAGAGGTATCAGTATAATATAATTCCTTATTAAATTCAACGCGAATCCCGGTAATGATTTTCCGGTTCCCACAAACAATGCATTGAGAATTATCGAGGCAATTATTCCCGTATATGAAAAAGAAACAAATCTTACCTGTCTGATGGCGTATTCCAGAACCCTGCTGTTGTCAGTCAACATTCTGAATAATGGATAAGCAAAAAGATTATATATACCAGCCAGGATTACGCAGCCGGCCAGGGCAAAGATCAAGTTTGTCTGAAAAGATTTTTTTACCCTGTCGATGTTGCTGCTTCCGAAATTCTGACCCGTCAATGCAATAGTTGATCCTGACAGCGCATAACCTATCATAAGTATGAAATCATCCATTCTTCCGACAAGCGACCAGGAATTCAACAAATCCTCTCCCAGGCAGCCTATGAAATAATTTATAACCATGAAAAAAATGCTTAAAAAAAACATATTGCATGCCTGCGGTGCACCGACCCTGACAATTTCCCTGATCTCCCTTGAGCTTACCATTTTTATGCTGAAATGTATTTTGATTACAGATTTATTCAAAGTGAAAATCAACATTAAAAACACAACCGAAGTGAATATCGAGAGACTTGTTGCCAATGCAGCGCCACTGATTCCCATCCTGAAGGCAAAAATGAAAACCGGATCAAGAATGATATTCAATACAACTGACAAAAGCATCGCCATTGAAGGATAATTCATCAATCCTTCGCCCTGCAAGATTCCCGCAAGTACCTGGAAAACAAGCAAAAATGACATGCCCGGTATGATATAATAAAGGTAAGCACATCCATTTGCTATGGCTTCTTTAGATACACCTGTGCCTGCAAGAAGCTCAACAAGCCTGGCGCCGAAAATATAAAACACAACGTTAGTGAGTATCAATAATACAATTGACAGAAACAGGCCGGAGTCCCCGGTTTTTTCCAGGGAGTTCTTGTTTTTTTCTCCCAATGAACGCGCAACAAGAGAACTCACCCCCGCTGATAATCCCAGGCCCATGGCAATAAACAGGAAATAAACAGGGAACACGAGTCCCACTGCACTGATCAGGGCTGTTGATTTTTTATCAATCAATGAAATGAAATAAAAATCCGCCATGCTGTATAATACAAACATGATCTGGCCAATCAAGACGGGCATCGCAAGTTTTACTGTAGTTTTTCCTATAGCACCTTGTGTAATTTCGTTATAAATATTGTTTGAATTCTCGCCCATAAAAAACTCCTTCTAATTACGGATTTATTGACCTGCCGTTTCAGGCAGGTACTGACTGATTTTCAGATCAATTGCGAAATATTTTTTCTGTTTAAGTCACTGGTATGTGATTCTGGAAACATAACACTCAAGTGTGACTGGATTGTTCATTTTATTGGCATAATAGTCCATTTTCTTTCAAAAATCAATATTCCGTAACAGCCCTTCAGAAATTTAATTCTTTGATAAAAAAATATACTTAAAAGCAATCCCGAGTCATCGGGATCAGTTTTTTGTAGAATTAATTAGCCCGATCTCGATGATAATCGGGAAACTCCGATTATTATCGGAGTCGGTATAAATCTGAAAAATTTTTTCAGATTTATTGCTGGCCTTTTAGCGGTTTTTTAAGATATTTTTAAGATTTACTTAATTGCCATTTAAGATTAGTGGTTTATAAATGTAATCATAGGAGACCGCCTTATGATTAAACATGCTATTGCATTGTTACTATTGTTCACCTGTATCTTCCTGTTTCCTGAAGACCAGACGGGTGACAATCCCGATTCTTCTGTTACCGGGATAAAACTCGACATTGATTCCGCAATTACAAAGGCGTTGAATCATAATTTTACTCTGAAAAACAACAAAATCGACCTCGATACCAAAACGCTTCTTCTTGCAACATCATGG
>JBJKSS010000331.1:0-5222 GCA_046703745.1 Spirochaetota bacterium | reverse complement strand
AAGTCAGAGTGTTTTTTTCACCCATTCTCGGGAATACAGAAAAACCCCGTACGAGCTCATAGAGCGATATTTCCACGTTGCCGATGGCAATGCCGCTCCCGAGATAATCCTTCTGTTTGTCGACCGATTTGAAATCGAGATCCAGAAGTTCCCTTATATAATTTTTTACGCCGAGCCTTGTAACGAGGTACACTGCCGGAACGTTGAGCGACGATGCAAGCGCGACGCGCAGCCTCACAGGCCCGTTGAACCTCCTGTTGAAGTTGAGCGGCACGTAAACATTGCCGCCTCCGAAATCCTGCGGTATGTCGGGAAGTATGTCGGATGGAAGGAAACCCTTTTCCAGTGCAAGTGCATAGAGGAACGGCTTGATCGTCGAGCCGGGCTGGTTCAGGATGTGCACACCGTCTATTTCACCGGAATTATTTTTGTCGTTGAAATCATTCGACCCGATGTAAGCCAAAATCTCGCCCGTGTTATTGTTTATCAGCAGCACTGCACCGTTGGTCATCCTGTTTTTTTTGCAGGCCCTGATTTTCTCGCTGAGAATATTATGGATCATATCGTTCAACTTCAAATCAAGCGATGTGACAACGGGCCCGCCGGAGCTTAATTCTGACGATGAAAGGTTCTTTTTTATAAAGTTGATGAAATGGGGGGCATTGTTTACCCATTGGTAAGCCCGGCCCGGCTTGATGTCATTCTCGATCTCGTTGCCGCCGATTTTGAAATTTATTCTTCGGGCAAGAAGTTTTGCCGCTTTTTTCAGATTGTCGATGCCGCCGAACGTATTGTATTTCTCCGGGCTCCTCTGGATCGCTGCAAGGGACAGGGCTTCGGCAGGGGAAATATCCCCGAGCTCCTTGCCGAAAAATGTTTTGCCTGCGGTCCTGATGCCTGCCGACTGGTAGCCGTACTGGATAGAGTTGAGCCAGAGGTTCAATATCGCATCCTTGGATAATTTTCCTTCGAGCCTTATTGCATTGACTGCTTCCAGTATTTTTCCTGCATAGCTGTTTTCCCTGGGGGAGATGATGCGTGCAAGCTGCATCGTGATTGTCGAGGCGCCGGAGACTATTTTTTTGTACCTGAAGTTAATGTATAACGACCGGCATAACGACACCGGGTCAAATCCCGGGTGACAATAAAAACGTTTGTCCTCGCTTTTAATGAATATTTCCTTTACCAGGCCGGGTATGGAGCCGGCATCGGCGTATTCCCTTCTCAAGCCGTCTTCAAGCGGCAAAACCTGGATGAGCATCCCGTTCCTGTCGAGTATTTCAACACTGTACGGTTTTTTGAGGAATACATCAAGCTCCGGGAACGGAAGAATGAAAAGCAGGAATTTCACCAGCAATGTCAAAGCCAATGTTATGATCAAAAGTTTTATCGACAGGGAAACATGTTTCATGCAAAAATCACCGATAAGAAAGTTTAACCGATTATATTTGATAAATGCCAAAATAACAATTGTTTTTTATTATTTGAAAAAAAACATTTTTGAAAAACCTGTTTATATAATTATGATCAGCGGATAAAAAAAACGGTAATTATTAAAAAAATATAAAATACCTTGCAATAATGTTGTTACTGTAATATAAATTGATTGATATTCAATAAATAAGAGTTTTTTAAATATATGGCGTTAAAAGATAAAAAACGGTACAGGATAATTTGGGATCAGATCGGGATAATGCCCTCTGTGCAGCTGAAATTCGGCATCAAGCGAAAGGTTTTCCCCCTTGCAATGCAGTTTACAAAAAACAGGGATACACTGCATTACACCAATAATTATGTGGAATTAAAAGGCAAATGGGACAATTCACCGGGATTCGGGTCACTCCTTTCGCTGAAAATAAAAAACACATCGGATTCCTCGATAAGGCTGACAAGACTCGTGCTTCCCGCAGAAAACGGACTTGACAAATTCCTGAAAGGCTTCAACCCTGCCGATATTTCTTTCCTGAGGAACGGCCACCAGTCCTGGTCCACCGCACGAAGCTACAAACTGCGGGACAAGCCCCTTAGGCCGTGGCTGCAGCTCGTTTCCCTTGTTTCAAGCAACCTTGCCAACCTGCCTTCAAATACACCTGGTAACCTCTCAAGCGAGATGTATTCCATAATTGCGAACCTCTCAAACAGGGAATCCTTCCTGGTCGGGCAAACGGCACCCTTTAACCAGTTTCTATATATAAGGTTGAAGTTTTACAGAAGGGATTCCAAGCTGAATTACCTCGAGATAGTTTATGATTTCGGAAGGAAAATGGTCATGCCCGGCGAAACGGTGCATCTTGACGGGATAATAATGGCACAGGCCGAGACAAGCTATCTTTTGATGAAATATTTCGGCCACATAAAAGAGTTGATCAACTTCAGGGAAAGGCCGGAGAATATCAAGGGCTGGTCGACATGGTATTACTATTACCGCAAAATAAAACCCGAGGTGATTTACAGGAACATAAGGGTCATCAAGGAAAAAAAGATAAATATAAAATACATCCAGATAGATGACGGCTACCAGAAATACATAGGCGACTGGCTCGATCTTAACCCGCAGTTTGAGGACAAGATGAAGCTGATGGCAAACCATATCAGTGAACTGGGGTATGAGCCGGGTATCTGGCTTGCTCCTTTTATTTGTGAGAAAAAATCCGAGCTTTATAACCTTCATCCGGATTATATTTTGCGAAACGAATACGGCAGGCCTATATTGTGCGGCTTCAACCCGGACTGGAAAGGAAAATTTTATTACGGGCTCGATGTGACAAACCCGAGATTCGAGGAGCACCTGCGAAAGGTTATTCATACCATGGTTCATGTCTGGGGATTCAGGTATTTAAAACTGGATTTTCTTTTTGCGGCCTGCCTGCGCGGCAGCATTCATCACGAACTGAGGCTCTCCAGGTCGGAGATTTTAAAAAAAGGGCTGAGTATAATAAGGGAAGAGGCCGGGGCGGACGTGATCCTCGATGGGTGCGGCATGCCGATAACTCCCGGTATAGGCATAGTGGATTCTGCAAGGATAGGGTCAGATACCGCTCCTTACTGGAAGAGGATAAAAGATTTGTTTTTTCATTCCGGAGCGATGCTCGGTGTCAAGAATTCGATCCGCAATACACTGGTTCGTTCGCCGATGAACAAGCACATCTGGCTGAATAACCCCGACTGTCTCATGATCCGCAAGAAAAAAACGGGTCTTTCTTCAAACGAAAGAATGACGCAGATAAATTCCATCATAATATCAGGCGGCACGCTTTTTTTCAGCGACAACCTCACAGAGCTTTCGGATGAGCTTATAAGACAGATGAGCAAGATCATTCATCTTTCCGATCTTTGCTACAAGGGCGAAACCATAGCGCTCGATGTCATGCAGCAGGAAATGCCGGAGTTTATCTACAACACCGCAGGCTATATCGGCGTATTCAATTTCAGGAATCATTCTGTCACAAAAAGCATAGACATCAATTACTGCACCCCGCTGATTTCCAATGTAAAAAGCCTTCAGGATATATGGACGAATGAGCATCTGGAATTGATCCATGGAGTGCTGACATTAAAAAACATGGGTGCACATTCTTCCAGATTGTTCAGGATAATCTGATTGATTTGTTTTGGGGACAGGGCTTGCAATTTTCAGCGGGTATGGTGTTACTTTTATTCATCTCATAAGAGGCGTTTACGGCTAATTATTTCTTGTTTTTAAAATATTTGTTCCAGCTTTCTTCCGCTTTTTCCTGGAAAAATTTTTTATCCTTCTCTGTTATGAAACTTGCCCTGAATCCGTTTAAAATTAACTGTTTTATGTCCATCAGTGAAAAGCCCAGTTTCGAATACAAATTCCAGTATTCATCGAGCAGTTCGACTTTGAAAAACGAAGGATCGTCGGTGTTAACGGTAATGAAAACGCCGTTTTCATACAACTTTTTAACCGGGTGGTTTTCGATTTTTTTGACATATTTTCCGGTGAAAATATTGCTGGTCGGGCATATTTCGAGAGGGATGCGGTTTTCCACAAGATATTTGATGAGCTTCTTATCCTTCACAGCGGAAATTCCGTGGCCGATCCTTTCGGCGTCCAGATAATTAAGCGCGTCCCGGATCGATCTTGAAGAATCAACCTCGCCGGCATGTGCCACCCTGTGATAACCGAGCATTTTTGCCTTGATGAAAACATCCTCGAAATTTCTGGCAGAACCTTTTTTCTCGTCTCCGCCCAGTCCTATGCCTATGATATTTTTGTTTTTGCTGTTTATCACATAATCCAGGTTTTTCTGCGCATTCTCAAGGCCGAATGTCCTGGAGACATCTACAATTACCCTGACGCTGATGCCTTCAGCCTTTTTGATCCTTTCGATCTCTTTTATAAGAATGTCCATGATGTCTTCGAATTTAATGCCGTTTCTTACAAAACTCGAAGGAGAGAAAAAAATTTCAGAGTATACGATGCCGTTGCGTTTTAAATATGGCTGGATGCTGGAAAACAATTCCCTGAAATCATTCAAATGATCGAATGAATTTTGAATCATCAGAAAAACTTTAATGAAATCCTTCAAATTATTTATTTTAAACAGGTTGTCGACTTCTTTCATATTTGAATATTTTTTGTCTTTCGAAGACAATATTTTTGAGACGGCTTCCCTTGAAATCAGTGCCTCAACATGGAGATGTATCTCGGCCTTGGGTATTTTTTTTAATAGGCTGTAAAATTCCTGTTTTTCCATAAACAATCTTGCTCGGGTATTTAAAAATATGAATACCCAAAATACTTCCTTATCGAGGTTTGCCGGCTTATATCCGTTTAACAATAAAATTTCATTATAGCTCTTTCCGGATCAAAAAACAAAATTATTTGGTCCCCGTTATTATGTTTTTGCAGGGGAAAAATTCAGTTTTTATTATTTAAAAATCGGAACAAATTAACTAAAAATTTAAATTTTAGCCAATTTTTTAAAGATATTCTCCCCTGTTTCCGCAACCCCATCGGAAATCGGGAACCGGCATTCCGCCAGAATTAAAATTTATGAATTCCTGTCGGATGATACAGATTCGAATATTTTTTGTACCACCTTGCCTGAAGAAAACGGGGAGAGCAGGATGTTATCAGTGCCGTTAATCTTGAGCATGTTGAACATATCCTTGTTCATGGATTTGGCTATAATAATAACCGATGTCTGTCTTCTGGATGCTCTGGTTCTGATCATCTTCAATAATTCAATCGCATT
>JBJKSS010000330.1:0-3945 GCA_046703745.1 Spirochaetota bacterium | reverse complement strand
TCATTGAACTTGACGCGGTCGTTTGTGAACATAGCACTTAAATTATGATTAATTATCATTTGAATCCTCCTTGATTCTTAAATAATTAGATTGGGAGAATATCCGTATTCTCCTGTGCTTCATTTATTAAATTCGGAAATAATTTTGAATTCTTTAATGTAAAAACGATTATTTTTTTAATTTTGTAATGGATTCCCGAGTTTTATGCGTTTAATATGTAAAAGAGGTGACACTGATGAATAAAAAAATAACAAATAAGGCTGATACTCATGAATATCACATGGTTTTAACTGAAAATTTAAAATTTAAAATTGAAAGTTTATCGATCGTTCTCGGAAAATCCTTATCTGAAACAGCGGTACATATCATAAATAAGACATTGAATTTCTTCAAAAAAATTCATTATCTAACCGAAGAATCTTCCGTGTTTTCCGATTATCCGTATGTGGACTGGGACGCAGAACTGCGTATTATTTTTGATACAGCGGCATACAGAAAAATCAAACATCTTGCAGATACTCACATGGCATTCAGTATCGCCGTGGTTGTGAGATGGTTATTTAATTATTATTTTGATAAAATATACGATTTCGAAAAAAAAGAAGAAGATAACGAATCAATTGAAAAAATAAATAAAGAAATAGAAAAACTTGAAAAGCTAATAAAAATCTGGAATAAAAAAATTTTAAATAGACAATTGGTAGGAAATTTTCATTATTACCTCACATTTAATGAGAAATTCAGTATATCCGGGTTTAATTTTAATCCATCCAGTTAGTATTAAACCCACAAAACAGCATAAATCGACATAATATTTTAAATATTACAACTCGTTTCCTTGACATTACATGGTTAAATTTATATTATCTAACAAATTTCAATAATCAAGGAGAATTATATATGAAACTGGTATTTTTTGGAGCTCCCGGTGCCGGTAAAGGCACTGTGGCTAAACTACTTTATGACAGACTGAATATTATTCAGATCAGCACAGGTGATTTATTCAGGGAGAATATAAAAAACAAAACGGAATTGGGACAAAAGGTTTCATCTATCCTGGAAAAAGGCGACCTTGTTCCGGACGAGTTGACAATAGAAATTGTAAAGGACAGGGTTAAAATGGATGATTGTAAAAACGGATACATACTCGACGGATTTCCCAGAACCATGGTTCAGGCTGAAGCATGGGAAAAAGCGGATCCGATTGACAAGGCTGTTTATTTTGATATCGCAGATGAAATTGTAATGAAAAGGCTGTCCGGAAGGAGAATATGCCAGAAATGCGGAGCGATCTATAATATTTATTTTAATCCTCCAAAAACAGAAAATATGTGTAATAATGATAATGAAGCCTTGATTATCAGAAAAGATGATAATGAAGATTCAATTAAAAACAGACTTGAAGTTTACCACAAACAGACGGAACCCCTTATGGGCTATTATGAAAAATGCGGCAAAATGATTTCCATTAATGCCAGTGTTACCCCTGAGGAATCGTATTCACAGATAGTTAAACAGCTGGGCATATAATTGATAAATAAATTGCGTCCCCGGTTAAAATCTTTTTCATAACGTTAAGCATATACTACTTTATTTTTTAACCGGGGACGCAATTTAATCATTATTCCGCAGCACCGGCATCCTTTAAAATTTTTACAGCCTCCGAAAAGCCGTTAATATACGCAAGCATCAATGCCGTTACTCCGTTTTTATTTTTTGCTTTTACGTCTTCTCCCGCCTCAATCAAAATCTTCACTGTTTCAACATTGCCATTAACAACGCCCCACATCAAAGCCGTCCAGCCGGCATCATCTTTTGCATTTACATCGGCTTTTGAAGCAATAAGCATTTTCATGATTTCTGTCCTTGAAGTCAAAGCCGTCTGCATCAAAAGCGTCATACCGCCTTTGCCTCGGATATTTACATTGCCGCCGTTATCGATAAATTTTTTAACTTCACCCAATTCTCCCTTTCCTGCAGAATTAAAAACACCGGCAATTTCATCTGAAATTCTTTCTGTTGAAGATGATTGACTGCCGGATGAATTTTTGTTTTCAACGGAACTCTCCGGAACTAAATATTTTTTCAGCAGATTACCCGCTTCAATCCTTTTGAATTTGTCTGCAAAAGTTAATGCGTTCCAGCCTTCTTTATTCTTTATTCCTGCATCCGCACCTGCCTTTAACAGCTCTTTTACAATATCTGTATGCCCATATTTGGCTGCAAACATCAGTGAATCATTCCCATCACTATTTACAGCATTTACATCCGCGCCGGCGTCAATGAGCAGCTTTACTATGCCGGAATCTCCGTTTTTTGAAGAATAAATCAAAGCTGACCAGCCTTCATCGTTTTTTTCATTGACAGAAGCTTTTGAATCAATCAGGAGTTTTGCGATATCGGCATCTCCGTTTTTTACTGCAAAAATAAAAGCAGTATTTCCATATTTATCCTTTGCATTGACATCGGATTTAGCATCTATTAATGTCCTGATTAAATCATCCCTGCCGGTTTTTGCGCAAATTATCAGAGCCGTATTCCCATCCCTGTCCCTGGCATTGACATCTCCTCCATTTTCAATAAATGACTTTAAGGCGGACGAATCATCGTTTTTTACTGCCTTGAATATATCGGCTATTTTTTTATTTTCAGTTTTTCTTTTTTTATTATTGTCTTCGATCTTATATCCTTCAGCACTTCTTGCAGTCCTGAACCCGTAATACGTAATGACATGCGAATTACTGCCATCTATCGGATGAAAGACCGTAAAATCATAACAATACCTGATTGGAAAATCTTTTTCCCTGGCCGATACCCGGCAGCTTCCTGTAAATCCGTTAAAATAACCGCCCCTGACAACTTTTTCGATCCCGTTCAAAGGTCCCTGGGGATTATCTTTTTCCTTCTCATCATAATAGGAAATATTATACCAGTCCCAGCACCATTCAACAACATTTCCACTCATGTCATAAATCCCCAGTTCATTGGGTTTTTTCTCTCCTACTTTTTGAGTATTCTCATTTGCCACGTCACTTAACCTGTTACTTCCGCTGTATTTGTAACCTTTTGATTTGTCTCCTCCCCTTGCTGCATATTCCCACTCAGCCTCAGTCGGAAGCCTGTACCCCGTAGCTGTAAAATCGCATTCTATTTTATTTTTTTCTTTTTTCAACACCCTGTAACAAGGCGTTAATCCTTCTTTCAGGCTTTTTTTATTACAAAAATCAACAGCCTCAAACCAGGTAACATTCTGTACCGGATAGTCATCTCCCATGACAGATGACGGATTATTTTTCATTACTTCCCGCCATTCCCTCTGCGTAACCTCATGAATGCCTATATAAAAATCATTCAATATTACATCATGCTCGGGCTTTTCATCAATTGAACTTTCAATGGAATCATTCCCCATACTGAATGTGGAACCTCGCACAAAAACCATTCCTTCTATTTTATCAATACTCTCCTCATCCCCGACTTTTTCCTGTTCGCTTTTTTCATCCGTCTTTTCAACTTTATTCATCTGAGCATTATAGGCATTCATGTCAATATATGTGGATTTTATATCACCATGCATTATTTCAATCTCGCCGTTTTCCGTTGTCACCGTTATTGACTGATTGTTTATTTCCTTAATTTTACCATTAATTATGCTGCCATCATTCAAAAGGAAAACAACAGGAAAAACAAAAAAAGTGATGCTTAAAAACACAATAATAAATATTTTCTTCATGCGTAAAAAACGGCTCCGTATTAATAAATTATAAAAAATCATTCTGACAAAGTCAATTATTTAGCTGTAAAATAAAAAAGCCGCAGTAATCCCTTAGTTTTTAGTGGAAAATCTTACACTTGAAGCTTTAGGAAATTAATAAATCATAGCAATTTGTTTTTGAATTTTCCGATATTTTGTCCAAAACTTCTTTAAACCATAATTCCAGAGGT
>JBJKSS010000329.1:0-8370 GCA_046703745.1 Spirochaetota bacterium | reverse complement strand
TTAATTCAATAGCATCCAGACCGGTATTGATTTTCTGTTTGTACGACGGTGCAAAACTGGACAAAGACAGCCTTCCGGCCGCAATACTGGGCTGAAAGTTTTTTCCAATTTTTCAGACAATCGATCTGATCCTGACCTCAAAATATTTGACCGCTTCATTTATGCTTTTTTCGTCCGGTCTTTTGCCGATTGAGAGAAGATATGTATCGAGGCATTGCGGTTTATCCTTTACGGCAACGATGAATCTTTCGATAATTTTTTTTTTGTCCGGATGCGGTTTTTTCATAACAAGCTCAATGCCTTTCAACCGTTTTGCCTTGCCGATAATTTCTTCGATATTCTCCACCGGTTTCAAATCCGTAAACGGCGATGTCGAGAGCGTGTATACATCGTCGAATTTTTTCAGGGCTCCGGCATATTCACCAAGCAGAGCGGTTGATGCCCAGTCGTTTTTTACGGATATGAATTTGTCCCTGTAGTATAACTTTGCATCGATATAGTCGGCGCTCCTGTAATAATCCGAATTTGCAAGTTTGTATTCGTCCAGAGAGCCGCCCCTCGAATAGGAACAATGATCATGATAGGCATAATCAATGCCTGCCGTTATGACAGGGTATTCACTGAAATGCCTTTTGAAAAAATCTGTCATTGCCCCGCCGATATTGCGTGTGCCGGAGTCAAGCTCCGGCAGGCCGATGCCCAGACCGGACAATATTTCGGATAACGGGTGGTTGCTGTAAAAATATCCGGTTTTATGCCCTGACTTCAGGGGCGATGAGAAATCCACAAGCAGGTTAAGTTTTGCTTTAATGCCGGTGAAATGCTCTAAGGTGTAAACCTGCGGGTCGAATGAAAATACGCAGTCGGGCTCTATGCCGTTCTTGATCAAAACCTTCAGGGCCGAATCCGACGATGCAACAAAAAGATCGCCCCTGTATTTTTTTATCGTATCCATGTTTTGCATTAATGAAGGGCCGGCCCCCGCTATGAATACCGTTTTGCCTTTAAGCCCTATTTGGGGCGGATCGTATGAATCGCCCAAAATGATACCGGTGTTTTTGATGATATTGTCGAGCCACAGCCTGCCGAATTTTCTGCGGGTGTTCATCTCGGTCATCACGGGGTTGATCCTGGCCGATATGTCCCTGACGGCTGCAAGCACTTTCGCACCGAGCATTCTTTCAAGCACGGGATGGATGATGAAGGATATTTCACTGAATGAATAAAAATCAAAATATTCGGGCACCTCTTCACTGCAGATGATTTTCACCGCGCCATCCCCGAACACAGTATCAAGGTCGATGTGCGACAGTACGCCGGCGAGGATTCCCACGTCCACGGGGATCACGAGGAGGTTTTTTACCGAACCGGCAGGAAGGGCAAGATGATAGCCCGCACCGAAACCTATTGCGATTACCTGGCTTTTTTCCGGGCGGGGCGGAAGCTTCCCGCTTTCCTTCATCGGGTAATATGTGGAATGCAAAGCGATGTTATTGTAAACAGGGACGGCAAATCCGTCTTTTGATGTTTTGAAATCCAGGGGCACGGCCCGTGTCGTCTGCAATTTCTTCCTGATATTTTCGGAAAGGTATTTCAGGTTGTTTTCAAGAATCAAGTTTATTCTCCGGTTTTTCTGACTGAATTAATTATTTTTTCCAGGGCTTTAAGGTGCCTTGCATTGTCCCTTTCTATGTATGATTTTTCCAGTGCCGGCTCCATGATTTCACCGGACTTACCACCGGTTATTGCATCGTAAATTCTTTCCAGTTCGCAGAATACGTTTTTATTCCTTTGTGCGGCATCGCCGATATGCCGGATCAAGCCGGCGGGGCTTGTATCTTTTTTGTTTTTAAAATTGTCAAGGATGAAACCTTCATCGATTTTTTCAATTTTGTCCGACAGCGGGTTATAGCATTTTTTTGGAAGGTACAGGTTGAGGCCGAAATCCTTCTGTACAAAATGTTCGTAGTATGCCTTTAATGCCGCATTTGTGGGAATGCTCATGCCGCACGTTTCTATCACTGTCTTTTCCATAAGGCTCTCATGGCTTTTCATTTTATGATCCAGTGAGCAGAAATACCCTGCGTCATGCAAGAGTTCATTCTCAAAAAAACCGCCCTTCACATGTGATATGCCGTTTTTAAAACCGAAATCCTGCCCCACCAGCACGGCGTCATCGAAGCCCATTTTTCTGATTATTCTCAAAAGATTGATGAAAACCGTTCCTTCCGGCGGCGAGACCATGATGCCTGTGTTTTCATAAAAGATGTTTTCAAAATAATTGTCATAAGAAAACAACAGATGCTCATAATTGCCTGGCCGGAAAACATTGATATTCGAGGTAAGCGGCAGGATCAGCCTGATCGTTTTTTTATATTTTGCAAGATGGTAATAGGTCGCATAACCGGGATCAACGGCAATTGCATAATCCGGGGAAATGCCGTTGGCCTGGAGGAAAGGCAGGCTTGACGGCAGTGCAAAAAGCACGGCGTTATTCTTCACCCTGTCGATAAAACCGGCGTTGTCATAAAGGCTCGCCCCGGGCGAAATTATTACCGCCGGAGAATGCGGTTTTGCCGCAGGAGTTACCAGACAGGGAAAATCCTCCAGGGTTATCAGGTTCAACAGTACGTTTTTCGACTCGATGAACCCGAAGGCCTTTGCCGTGTTGCTTGAGAGGCTGGATTTGTGAATCGCATCCATGATTCGCCTCAAAGGCTCAAGGAACAGCGAAGGATCGGTTTCGAGGAGATCTTTCCACAAAACCAGCGTGATCTGACCGGCATGTATGTCCCGTGAGAGCAAAATTTCTTCGATCCGGCCCGCGGTTTTTACCCTGATTATTTTTTTCTTTCCGGCGGCATTCCCGAAATCCACCGGCTCGAATGAAATTATAAGCTTCACATTGTCCAGTTTTGCAAGCTCATCATTCACATAATCAAGGCCGCAGCAGGTTATTACTACCGGCTTTACCGTCCCGAGGGATCCGACGTACCGTCTTGCTTCATTCACAGGATTATATGCAGAATAAATGTATTTGCCGCCGAACTTAAATGTTGTAAAGCCTTTTTTGCCTTCAAGCTTTATGTATTGATCCATAATGTCTGTCTTGAATATTAAGTATAACCAAACTTATATTATTAATATGTCCCGAATACAAGAAATAATTTTTTTGTCTTTGTGTAAAAATTATCTTGATTTTTAGGTTGATTAGTAAGATAATTAAGAACATGAGTGATTTAAGTGTTGGTGCTTATGGTAATTCACCGGTCAATGTTCAGGAACAGGTCGGAGTAAGGATGATCAAGGGTGCGCTTGATTTTCAGAAGAATGAAGCCGCATCGATTATCAATATGTTAAAAGAGCCCGGCATCGGTCAGAACATCGATATCAGGGTCTAGAATTACCGAAATATTTATCAATTTTTATGATTTTCCGCCGATTCTTTTCAGTGATGGAAGGTTCATTACTGTCTTTTTAATATTCTTCCATATAAATGTAATTGTTGGTTTTTCTGAAAAGAACGTTCATCACTTTCAATGTTATGTAAATTTTGCCGTTCTCTGCCGCCACATTATATACTTTCTTGATATCTTCGGGCGTGTGTTTCAAAAGTTCGTCGTATTCAGGGACGTGTTCCCTGGGGAACCTGATCGTGCTTGACGTGCTTTTGATTTTTTTGAACCCTTTTTCCTCAAACAGCCTGATCAATCCCTTTTCAGAATAACATTTTACATGGCCGTCCTTTTTTATTGCCATGAATTTGTTCATAAAATTCGTGCCGTCTTCATCGTCAACCACGGGGTCGGATATCAGCACGAGCCCGTCTTTTTCAAGTATCTTGTTGAGGTAATAAATAGTTTTGTTGATTTCAGGAAAATGATGCAGGGCGTATCTTGTCATTACCATGTGAAAAAAGTCCGCTTCATAAGGGATTACAATGCCGTTGTAAATATCAAAATAAACGTTCCTTATGTTTTCTTCCGTTTTCTTTTTTATATTTTCCTTTATTGCCAGGTCCGCTATGTCTATGCCGTATACATTGATTTTATTGTTCAAGGAGGCAAGGGCGAACGCAAGATAGCCGTTGCCGGTTCCCAGATCAAGATAATTCCTGCCTTCAGTGATCTCAAACATGCCGAGAAGGAGCTCAAGGTGCTCGTCGCTGTAATGTATCTTCCCGTAATCCGGCGCTAACAGGTCCCTGTTGAATCCTTCCCTGGCTTTGCTGATAATATTGTTTGAATGCCTTGTTTTATCATTCATTATGTCAAAAATTATAATTGGTTTTGAAGGAATGGTCAAGGGTGATTTTTTTTATATGATTTTTTTTTTAAAAAATTTTGTAACTATTCAGCTGGATGTTATTTAACGGACAATCGAGCACTCAACTGTTGGCCGGATGCAACTTTATTTAAAAAAGCGGCGTTGTTAACAGTTGAGTGCTCGATTACCCACTGAATAGTAGCAAAATTTTTATTTCACGGCTTTCACAATAAAATTTGACGATGTTTTTTCATCTGTGCCCGGATCATGCAGGTTTTTAAAATCATAATGATCTGCAAATTTTATATCCTTGAACCCGGCATTCAGGAGCAGTTCGTTCATTTCAATTTTATCGATGAATTTCCTGTGAGTCACTATCTCTTCCCCGGCTCCGTCTTTTGAGAATACCTGCGTGCGCTCTTCAATGTTATTCTCAACCTTGCGCCTGTCCTTGAGAGAGAAACCGCCTGTGATGCTTTTTTCAGTCCAGATGTTTTCTAAAGCCGGTTTTGCAAAAGTAGCCGGATAAAACAGGTCAAGGCTTATGACTCCGCCGTCTTTAAGCGAATGATGAGTGTTTTTGAGAAAAATTTCCCGGTCTTTTCTTTCAAGGATATAGTTGAATGTATACCATGTAATCAATGCCGCATCGAAAACTTCATCCAGCGGTTTTTCCCTGAAATCATGAAGCATGAGTTTCAGCCTGCCCTTGTCGATGAATTCCTGAAGCTTGGACCCGGCCATTGAAAGCATCTGCGCAGAAGTGTCGATACCTGTGATGTTGAAGCCTTTTTCAAGGAATGCCTTAAGCACCCTGCCCGAACCGCAGCCGATCTCCAGTATCCTGTCATTCCTGCCGCATAATGAAAGATAAAAAGGCAGGTCCTCGCTGAACCCGGAAGTGTATTGATCGTAATATTTTGCAAATTTTTCATAGGTTTTGCTGCTGTCAGCCTGATCAGTCATTTGTTTTTCCTTCTGAAAATCCGTTGTTAATATTAATATAATCTGTTTATACCATAATATTTCCAGACAAAACAGGCCTAAAATCTTCAATTGAAAAAATAATCTTGAAAACAATGCCTGTTTTATGCTAAAGTTACGGCATAAAAATCATTCAATTTAAATGTATAAATGTAATCCGGGTTTCATGACAGAATATTGGGCGCTTAAGATATGGAATATTATTTTATCTGGTATGTTTTGCTTGGCTGCTACCTGACCATGAGCCTTTATCATGCAGCGGTCTATTTCGGCAGGAGAAACGGCAGGGATAATTTGTATTATTCAATGCTTGTTTTCTCCTTTGCCCTTGTAACATGTGCAGGGTTGTACCGCATTCATACAGGGAACATGGCCATGCACAATGAGTTAAGCAGGATATTCATAATGTCAGCCAACTCATTTTGCATCTGGTGCATTTTTGCCTTTTCATGCAATGCATTGAGATTCGTGAGATTCAGGAAATCATGCATTGCGTTTTACATGATGTCTGTTGTTTTACCGTGCATTGCAGGCATAATTTACGGATCTTTCGGCAATAATTTCAGGTTGGCTGATTTGACTTTCATGATCCCGTCAGTCTTATTTTGCCTGTTTTACTGGTCGCTCGCAACTGCATTGTTCCTGCGTAACAGGAAATACAGGGTGCAGTGGCAGCGGATCATATATTACGGTTTTTCGGCCGGCCTCTTTTTTTATTTATTTTATTTCCTGCTGATTATATTGAAATTCAACGGGGTCATCCAATTGACGGCAGCCACAACAGGGTTTTTGATATTTTCCGCTACAGCCTCAATGGCCATCAATCTGGAGCTTGGAAGGGAGTACAGCGAACTAAAGAATATAAAAGGGACGCTGGAAAGCAAGGTTACCGGAAGAACCGCCAAACTCAAAAAGGCCACAGAGGCAATCAATACTCTCAATGAAGAGAGGATGAATTTTTTTGTCAATTTCATCCATGAAACAAAAACCCCCCTCACCCTGATCGGCAATTATATCACCCGGCTTTCCGGCATGCTTAAGGATGTACCGGCTGATGAATTCAAAAGAATTTTCCGCATTGTACAGGATAATTTTGAAAAGATACAGAAGGATATCGTGAACTATTTTGATCTTGAGAATCTTTATGAAAACAGGGAATTATACAGCAGGGATGAAATACATAATTTAAGGGAACTCGTGGAAAAAAAAGTAGAGCTCTTTTCTCAATATGCCGGTGAAAGAAAAATAGAGATTAATACCGACCTTGACGATATCCTGATTAAAATAAATCCTTCGGTTTTCGACAGGATAATAAACAACCTGCTGGACAATGCGGTTAAATATAACAAGGAGTACGGCAGGATCTTGATTAAACTGAAAAATGAAAATAATGAGGCTATCCTGCAGGTCATAGATTCCGGCATAGGTATCGGGAAAGACCAGCTGGAGGATATTTTCAAACCGTTTTACAAGTCTGCAAGAGATAACAGGGATATACACGGCATGGGCGTGGGTTTAAGCATATTGAAAAATTTTGTCAGCCAGATCAATGGAAGAATAGAGGTTATCAGTACATTGAATGAAGGCTCGGAATTTAAAATAATCTTTCCTGATGTTATAAGACAAAACGATCCGGATAAAAAAACTGCCGATACGATCTGCATGCCGGAAACCAGGTTCAATAAAAACCTCTATACTGTGCTTATTATAGAAGATGATATTGATCTGCTTAATTATCTTGTGTATGAATTTCGTGATATTTTCAATATTTACACTGCTTTGAACGGCAATGAGGCGCTGTCATTATTGCCCCGGATAAACAGGCCGGACGTGATGATTTCCGACATTATGATGGATCCGATGAATGGCTTTGAGTTTTGCAGGGAGATCAAAAAAATTGCCGAATACAAGGATATACCGCTTGTTTTTCTCTCGGCCAAATCATCAAAAGAGGAAAAATCAAAGGGGTATTTGTGCGGAGCGGTGGATTTTATAGAAAAACCGTTCAAGATAAATGAGCTTTATTTAAAGATAGAGAAAATCATTGAAAATTACATGCTTACGAAAAAAACGGCAGCAGAAGAAATGGCAAAAGAAAAGGAAAAAAAGCTTGAGGAATTAATCAAAAAAAACAAAATAACCAGAAAGGAAAGAGAAATAATCAATATACTGAAACTCGGAAAGGAAAACAAGGAAATTGCAATTGATCTGCAAATTTCAGAACAAACAGTTAAAAATCACATGAAAAACATATTTAACAAAACCCACATAAAGACCCGCACCGAACTGATCAAAAAATTTTCATGATCATTTTTATTAAAAAAAGTAAAAAACCGCTATAGAATTTATTGTTTAGAAACTACAAAAATCTTAGTACTAAAGGGCTATTTACAAAATTCTTTTTTTGTTGTTATCTTATCATAATTAAATAAGCAAACACCAATATTTTGGGAATAATTTTTCAGTTTGTCCGCAGATACGGAGGTATCCGAAAAAAAATAAATTTTAAAAATACCGGAGGTTGTTAATTGGAAAAAGTGGTTAAATTGATTGATGACATAAATGAATATGATGCGCTGTCAGAATATAAGTTTGTTTGTGATGAAGGCGTAGTTTATACGGTTAAAAGCAGCTTTGTAATAGGGATCCCCTATAAAGGGTGTTATGCCAGGATCAATTACGTAAATTCCATGGGAGAATATGTGGCCATAATCAATGACAGAAGGAAAAAATCCAGATTTACCTAAAAAGGCCGCACAAGGAAAATAATTTGCCGTTATGATTTTTATTTATATATGAAGAAATAATATTTTTGCTGATGAAATGTCTTGGCATTGATTTTTTGGAAAAAATTGTTTAAGCGGGGGCCGCAAATTGGAAAGCAGCATCAATAAATTCAAACTGTTGATTAAACAATATATGAATACGCATGGCGAATTGAAACTGGAATCAGTAAAAATCATGCCCAAGGAATTCAACTGTTTTATGGCAAATCTGATTATCAGCGGCGTTCCCGTAATGATGATAAATGAAAACAATCACATATTCATCAACATCAAAAGAAAAAATGAAACCCTGGTTGATTTTGTTTCAATAATCGAATTTTATTATTTAAAAAAG
>JBJKSS010000328.1:0-8701 GCA_046703745.1 Spirochaetota bacterium | reverse complement strand
CCTGGTTCCCTTTTTAATGAGACATATAAGGTCAAAATATTCGTAAAGCTGCCTTTTGATGTTTTTTAATCCTGTTTTTTTCAAAATTGCATCGGTCGTTATCTGGGAATAAAGTACTCCGTCACTTTCGCCGGCATCAACCCTTCTTAAGCTTGCTTCAAGGCTTGGCGAAGGTATGCATTTGAATTCAAACAAATCAGCCAGTGCAGAGTCGGTTTCAATCTTGTAGTGATTAGGATTTCCCTTTTTAAGCTCTTCTACATTTATGGGCTTGTTTTTGTTTGTGTATAAAACAAAGGCAACCCTGAATATAACATCGGTTGAAAAATCATAATTTAATTCTTTCTGTTCAGCGATTTTGGGCATTTTGGTGGTTAAAAAAACAATGTCCACTTCATTGTTTTCAATCAGGTAATTGGCACGGGCGCCGGGAACAATCTGAATGTCAAATTTGGCGTCCGTAACACCAGAAATTGCATTCAGCAGTTTAATATAAATCGGTGTTGTTGCCAGTTTTTTGATCGCCACCTTGTAGGTTTTGGCCGAGATTCCCTGAGGAATAAATAAAAGAAAACAAAAAATCAAACAGAAAAAAACTTTCTTAATCATTTCGCTTTCCTCCCTACAAATTCTTTGGAAACAAGGAGTTGCAACACCTTGTTTCCTTGTCCATATAATAATTAATTATAAGTTTGATTTTTTAAACTGAAATGAAAAATATAATATTATTTAAGGATAAATTTCAAGGTTGGTTTTAAATTTTTGCTATCCAGGCAAATTCTGCAGGGAAATGAATTGTGCCCTTTACCTGCCCATGAAAACCATCATCTCTTCAAGCGGATCCTTGCCCTGTCTCGGATCGAGTATCCTCTCATCCGGCTTTGGAAGCGGATATCCAAGCTGGAAGAATGTTGCCGGAACATAAACTTCGCCTCTTTTCAGGGCAACGAGGAGCTGTTCTCTCATAGGTGTATTCTGATCCTTGCATCTCATCGCCTCAAGCCCGTATTTAAGCCCCTTGTACAGAAGTTTTACCTTCTTGATTTCCTTATTAATAACCTCCACACGTTCCTTCGGAAGGTTGTCCTGATCCTTCAATGCGCCCTGGTATTTTTCAAGCTGGCATTTCAAATCATCGATGAAAAGCTCGGTAAGCTCGTCTTTTGCAAGATCGAGCGGGCCTGTTTTCGCAACACCTGAGAGGCCAAAGCCCCTTGTTGCCAGTGCAAGGTGGTCGGTGTAAAATCCGGCGTCGATGAATTCTTCGCCAACATCCGGGAGCCTGATCCCGTATTTGTAGAGGGTTTCCGTCATCAGTGATGTGTAGTGCCATTTCCTGAAAACGACGAAGAGGTAAGGGTGGGTGTTTTTGAATTTCAGGAAGAATTTGCCCATGCCTGTTGTGAATACCTTGTCGTTTACCAACAGGTCCTTAAGCTGGTATTCCCTATCCTTCTGGTTCAAGCCTTTTTTAAGATAGTACTTGCCGTTTTCAATGATGATCTTGTCCCTTTCTATGAGCTTTGCCGTTGTCTGCGGCAGCTCGTGAAGAGGTGCAGGCATTTCCTCGAATTTATATTTATTAAATGTTGCATCATCCATTTCAATCAAGTCCTGCAGAGAAATATCCGGCAGGAAATCAGGGTTTTCGGTTTTCTTGCTGATTATATAATTTCTTATATTTATATTGGGCACTATTTTTTCTTCAAGGGCTTTTTTCATGAGTTCACCGATCTTTTCCATGGAAGAATGATCCTTTTTATAGACCATGATTTTAGTGGGTTGTTCGTTGGTTGCATTCGGCGCCCACTGCGAATAGGAAAGGACGTTTAAAAGTACATCGAGCTCCACATCCTTGTCCGGATCTGCAACCCTTTCCGTCCTTCTCTGTAAGATTCCTTCAAGCAGCCCTTCGTTTTTTTCATATTTCCTGCCCCTGATTCCCTGCGCATCAATCAGCCAGAAATCGCCGGATTTGACGCCGGACAATCTTGAGCCGTCCACTTCGACGGGTTCATTTGTCTCTTTTGCTTTCTGTTTTACCTTTTCCACATTCTTCATGAAGTCCTGCATCGATCTTCTCGCAAGCTCCCTGGTTTCAGATGGAACCGGACTTATGGGGGGTCTTTCCTTTTCACTCACCTTTGTGAAAAAATGTATTTTTTCTATCTCCTGCATTAATTCCAGGGTATTATCGGTTTTTTCAGACATTTTTTGCTCCTACTAAATAAATAATATTGAAAAAAACAGCATTTATCAAAGTATCGTTTAAAAAAATTATCACGAAAATTTCGTTAAGAATAAAAAAACATTTAATACAACATTATGCCGCAATAGTAAACTTTATTTTCAATTAATCAACTTCATTTTTATGTCCAATTACAAAAAAATTACGAACTACCAATCGACAATCATGCTTATCGGGCAATGATCGGACCCCATCACGTCCTTGAGTATCTTCGTTTCCCTGATTTTACCGATCAGTTTTTCAGTGCACATGAAATAATCTATGCGCCATCCAACGTTCCTTGATCTGGCATTGAATCTGTAGGTCCACCAGGTATATGCATCTGCAAGATCAGGATAAAAATGCCTGAAAACATCGACATACCCTGCCTCAAGGTACCTGTCTATCCACTCTCTTTCTATTTTTAAAAAACCGGAATAATTCTCATTTTCCCTGGGATTCTTGAGATCGATCTCCCTGTGAGCCGTGTTGAAATCACCCAGTATTATTATTTCCTTCCCCGTTTTTTTGTGAATATCAAGTGTGTATTCGAGAAAATCTTTGTAGAAGTCGAGCTTGTATTTAAGGCGTTCCTCATCTTTCTGGCCGTTGGGAAAATAAACATTGAAAATATAAAAATTTTCGTGCTCGGTTTCAACAACCCTGCCTTCATCGTCGTAGGCCTGTATGCCGAATCCTGTCTTGAATGACAGCGGATCTTTTTTAAACATTGTGCATGTCCCGCTGTATCCCCGTCTTTTTGCCGTGCTCCATATTGTTTTATAACCTTCGGGATATGCAAGCTCTTCAGGTATCTGGTGCTCGCTTATTTTTGTTTCCTGAAGGCATATAATGTCCGGGCTTTCGGATTTCAAAAATTCAAAAAAACCTTTTTCGGCCGCTGCTCTGACCCCGTTGACATTCCAGCTTACAATTTTCATGTTTGTTCCTAAAATTCATTCTCAAGAGGCATTATACATGATCCTCGATTATTAATCAACGCCGTATACAAAAAAAAGGCCGTACCACAGGTACAGCCTTTTTTTGTATAATAAAACAATAATTATCTTTTTGAAAACTGGAATCTTTTTCTTGCCTTTTTCTGGCCGTATTTTTTTCTTTCGACCATCCTGGAATCCCTTGTCAGATATCCGTTTGATTTCAGGGCAGTGTGGTTATTATTGTCCAGTTTATCAAGGGCCCTGGCTATACTGTGCCTTATGGCACCTGCCTGACCGCTTAATCCGCCGCCTGTTACAACAACCTGAATATCATAATCATTCTTGAAATTTGTAACTACAAGAGGCTGTCTTACTATCATTACATAGTTGCCTGCCGGAAAATATTCTTCCGCAGTCTTGCCATTAATTATTATATCGCCTTTTCCTTTTACCAGATACACCCTGGCAATTGCCGTCTTCCTTCTGCCTGTTGCAAGAGAAGCGGCTTTTTTTATTTTATCTTTTGCTGGTGCTTTTGCCATCTGTTACTCCTATAATTTTTCCACCTGAATCGGATTCTGGTCTGCATGTTTGTGCTTGTCATCCTTGTAAACCCTTAAATTTTTAAACAATTCCCTTCCAAGCGGCCCTTTGGGGAGCATACCCTTTATAGCCTTTTCCATCGGCTCATTCGGTTTTTTCTCGATGAGCTTTGCATAGTTTACGGATTTCAATCCGCCCGGATACTGGGAATGCCTGTAATAAATTTAATCGCTGAATTAATTGCCCGTTAAGATTGCCTTTGCGGCATTTATTATTATCACATTGTCGCCGCAGTCGAGGTAAGTCGTGTAAATCGGTTTGTGCTTGCCTCTTAAAATATAAGCAGCCTTTACTGCGACCCTGCCGAGGGGTTTTCCTGCGGCATCGATAATATACCATTTTTTAACCACATCTTTTGACGGTTTAACGTTGTAGGTAAGGTCTTTTTTCAACTTCATCTTATCAATCTCCATATGATTTAGGAATGACGAATATATTATAAAAAAATCATAATGTCAAGGCTATTAATCATGCATGCGTGAATTCTTATAGATTGTTGATCTTGTCAACCCTCGTTGTGTGCCTTCCGCCCTCGAATTTCGTGGTTAAAAACACTTCGACTATGCTCTTTGCAAGCTCGGGGCCGGTAGTTCTTCCGCCGAGCGCAAGGACATTCGCATCATTATGAGCGCGGGTCATTTTTGCAGAATACTCTTCAGCGCATACTGCACATCTTATGCCCTTTATTTTATTCGCAGCCATGCACATACCTATGCCTGTGCCGCAGATCAATATGCCGGTACCATTGTTTTCGGTTACTTTTTTGCAAACTTTAACGGCTACGTCAGGGAAATCCACCGATTCCTGAGAATAAGTGCCGAGATCCTCAATTTCCATCTTTAATTTTTCCTTTATAAATTCGAAAATCTCTTTTTTCAGTTCAAATCCGGCATGATCACTTCCGATGTATATCATTATTCCTCCAAATTAATTGTCAAAATTCACTTCAGGCGTCTTGTCTGCGCCCTTGTCTGCCTGAAACATCTCCTTGGTTTTGAATTTGTCCCCTGCAACAAGATTGTTGGGAAACTGCCTGATGAACGTGTTGTAACCCCTCACCGCCTCGTTGTATCTTCTTCTTTCAACAGCTATACGGTTTTCCGTGCCTTCAAGCTGGGCCATGAGAGTTGTAAACTGTTCGCTTGCCTTAAGCTGAGGGTAATTTTCCGTTACGGCGATCAATTTTGAAAGGGCGCCCGACAATTCACCTTGTGCATCCTGGAATTTTTTGAATAACACGGGATCCTCCAGCACTTCCTTTGTAACGGTAATCTGCGTGGCCTGGTTTCTTAATTTTATGACAGATTCCAGGGTTTCCTTTTCATACTTCATGTAAGCCTTGACTGTGTTTACCAGGTTTGGAATGAGGTCAGCCCTTCTCTGGTAAACATTTTGAACCTGCGCCCATGCCTCGTTTACCTTTTCTTCCTTTTCGATGATCTTGTTATAAATACTCACCGGGTTGCAGGAAAAGAGCAATGAAATTACCGCCGTGAGAACAAGAAGATAGTTTAAAAAATTTTTATTCATATTGGCTCCAATTTATTTATATTTTAATAAACCATCCTGATGTTAAGACCCTTCCAAAAAGCATTAATTTAAATAAACACTGCTTTTTTCTTTAATTCTTTTTGACCTCTTTTGAATAATTTTTCATCCGAAGTCAGAAAAATATCACAATTACTTGTAATCCCGGACGACAATTGTATACTGTCCAGAGTTTTCATCTGGTATTTTTTAATTAATTTCAGGCATAATTCTTCTATTTTATCAGAACCTTTTTCTTCAACATATCTTTTAATCAGACTCGAAGTATCAATAAATACATTCTTTTTAATCATATCTTTCTTCAATAACGGCGCCTGAAACATCTTTACCTTTTGGCCGTATTTTGACAATTTTTTGTTTGTTTACAGGTTCTTTGACGATTATCTCAACCTCGGTTTTTATTTTAGGATATTTTTTTTCTACCAGATCGATTTTTCCATTATCATAAATCCCGTGTAAAATCATATAATTCAAGCCTCTTGATTATAACAATATATCAAATTTTATTTATAATCAACATATTTTGTTTTTTCAATAAACCATCCTGATATTAAGGCCCTTTTTCACAAGGTATTCCTTGATCTGCCTGATCGTGTATTCGCCGTAGTGAAGTATCGATGAAACCAGCGCCGCATCCGCCTTGCCCTTTGTCAAAACATCATAGATGTGCTCAGGCGAACCGCCGCCGCCCGATGCGATTACGGGAATGCCCACTGCCTCCGCGATCATCCTTGTGAGGGTTAGTTCATACCCCGCCCTGGTGCCGTCAGCATCTATGGAATTCACCACGATCTCTCCGGCACCGAGCTCTTCGCCACGCCTTGCCCACTCTATTGCATCGATGCCCATCGGTGTGCGGCCGCCGTTAATCACGATTTCATAACCCGACGGGATGTTTCCTGTGGGCTCGACCTTTTTCACATCCATTGAAAGCACGACGCACTGTACGCCGAATGCATGTGCGGCATCCTTTATTATTTGTGGATTTTTCACCGCTGCGGAGTTATAATTGACCTTCTCCGCGCCTGCAAGAAGCACCTTCATCCCGTCGTCAACGGATCTTAACCCCCCGCCCACGCTGAAAGGTATGAAAACCTGCTCCGCAACCTTGCTCACAACGTCTATCATTATGTCTCGCCTGTCACTCGACGCAGTGATGTCGTAAAACACCAGTTCGTCGAGCCCCTCAAGATAATATTTCCTTGCTGTTGTCACCGGATCGCCGATGTCTTTTGTATCGACAAATTTAATGCTCTTCGCGAGCCTGCCGTCCCTCACGTCAAGACAGGATATTATTCTTTTTGTGATCATGGCTTACCGTCCCATGCGGCGAAATTTTTAAGAATGTTAAGGCCGATCTCACCGCTTTTTTCCAGGTGAAACTGGGTTGCCACAAGATTGTCCCTGCCGATCACCGAAGCGAATTCCACACCATACTCTGTAACTGCATAGACATTCTCCATGTCGGCAGGCATTGGATAATACGAATGAACGAAATACACCTCGGCATCCTGCAGGAAGTTGCCGAAAATAAAATGTTTTTTAACAAGTTTAATCTTGTTCCATCCCATGTGGGGTATTTTAAGTTCCCTGTTCGAGAGCCGGAACTTCGGACAATTGCCTTCGATGAGTCCAAGGCATTCCGTGTCCTCTTCTTCGGAATGACCGAGGATTATCTGCGTGCCGAGACATATACCGAGAAGCGGCGTGCCTTTTTTGAATGCGCCCCTGATAGCCTCGTCTATCCCGGATTTTTTCAGCATAGCCATTGCGCTTGCCGCATTCCCCACACCGGGGAAAATGAGTTTGCCGGAATTTAGAATTTTGTCCGGATCGCTTGTTATCTCCGACTCTATCTTCAGATAATCGAGCGCCCTTTTTACGGAAGCGAGGTTTCCTGCCTCATAATTAATTATCGTTATCATAAATTTTACCGTTGTATTAAAAATTTATCCACTTACAAAATTCGGTTGACTTTCAAACATTCAATCAATTATACTTTATTAATTGGTTTTATTCAACACTCTAATTTATTAAAAAAGCGAAGAGTGCGCACACGCCGGATAATTCGAACCTTCGATGAAGGAATGCCCGATTTTAAAAAATTTGAGCTGTCCGTTCTGGAAATAAAATAATTTTTCAGCCGGCAGCCGATATAATAAAAAAGTTTACCGGGAGGCAAAAAATGTTAAAGTATGGTTTTACAAAAAAACTCGACATCAGCGTATCAGAGGCCGAAGCAAGGGTCAGGGAAGAGCTGCAGAAGGAAGGATTCGGCATTTTAACAAGGATCGATCTCAAGGAAAAATTCCGCGAAAAGCTCAATGTGGATTTCAGGGATTACATAATTCTCGGTGCATGTAATCCTCCGAATGCATATAAGGCGATACAGGCTGAGGAAAATATCGGGCTTTTTCTGCCATGTAATGTCATAATCTATGAAAAAGAAGGCAAGACAATTGTATCGATTATCAAGCCGACAGTTGCAATGGGAATGATCGATAACCCCGATCTGTTCAACCTGGCCGGGGAAGTCGAGGCGAAGCTTAAAAACATAATTGAAAAAATTTGACTTAAACAAGGAGAGTCCATGAAACAAACCCAATTTCTCATTATGGCCTTTTGCCTGATGTTTTTTACGGGCTGCATTAAGAAAGAAAACGATCCCGACAAATACTATAGGGACTTCACCTATTCTGCCGGGGTGACAAAAAAATTGAACCCTTCGAGCGGAATGAACCTCGGCAACGCACTGGAAGCGCCCAACGAGGGCGAGTGGGGAGTTACCCTCCAGAAGGAATATTTCACACTGATAAAAGAAGCAGGATTCAAATTCTTGAGGATACCGATGAGATGGTCGGCTCATTCCGGTAAAACTCCGCCCTATACGATTGATAAAAAATTTTTCGACCGTGCGGACTGGGCGGTTGAGAATGCACTGTCGAACGGTTTTACCACCATTATAAATGTGCATCATTTTCTGGAAATAATGAATGATCCGCAGGCCAACAAGGGAAAACTTTTTGCATTGTGGAAACAGATCGCTGAGCATTACAGGGACAAACCGGAGAGCCTGTATTTTGAAATCCTGAACGAGCCGTGCAAAAACCTGACCGCTCCTCTCTGGAACGACATCCTCGCAGAAGCAATCAAGGTGATCAGAAGCACGGGCGGGAATAATTCCACAAGGACAATTGTCGTCGGGCCGGTCAATTACAACAAAATCGCAAAGCTGGATGAATTGAAAATCCTCGATTATTCTGCCGATCCGAACATACTTGTTACGGTGCATTACTATGACCCGATGCAGTTTACCCACCAGGGCGCAGGGTGGGTCAAGGGCAGCAGGAAATGGCTCGGCACAAGATGGACAGGCACAGGC